>JAHFBX010000038.1 GCA_023249815.1 Candidatus Eiseniibacteriota bacterium | reverse complement strand
CGAGCGCCGCTCGCTCCTCTCCCGTGTCTTCCGGACCACACCCGTGTACGAGCCGGACCGGTTCGAGGCCACGCAGGTGCGCCCGCTCGTGGCTCCGGTAGCCTGGCACTCCTGCATCATCGTGCCGCTGGCCGACCAGGACGACCTGCTGGGGCTGCTCGTGCTGGTGTCGCCCCGCCGGAACGCGTTCCCGGGCGCCGCCGTGGAGACCGTGCTCGCCATGCGCACGATGGCCGCCGTTGCGATTGCAAGGCGCCTGCATTCGGAGGGTCGGATGACCCCCGAGACGCGCGTGGCCGAGGAGCAGTCCCGCCGCGTGCAGGGCGCGTTCCAGGAGCGCGTGCGCCAGCTCGAGGCCGAGGCCACGACGCTGGCGCAGGACACCCGCTTGAAGTCGGAGCGCATCGAGATCCTGTCTCGCGAGCTGGACCGGCTCCAGCACACTGCTCACGGCGAGCGCGCCGAGCTGGAGGTGCTCAGGCAGCAGCTCCACGCGCTCGAGGAGCAGGGTGAGGCGGCCGGTCAGCATCTTCACGACGCGTTCTCGCAGCTCGCCATCGCGCAGCAGCGCCTGAACGAACAGCACGAGACCATGGAGTTCCTGCGCGAGGTGTTCGAGGTGTCGAAGGAGGAGCACGACCCCGCGCTGCTGTCGCGCGCGCTCGTGCAGCGCTTCTGCGACGCGTTCGACGTGGACCGCTGCAGCCTCATGCGCGTGGACGATCAGGTGCTGCAGATCGCCGCGCATCGCGGCATGGACCCCACCGTGGCCGGAAACGTGCGGTTGCCGCTCGGGCAGGGCGTGGCCGGCTGGGTGGCGCATCACCGGAAGCCCGTGCTCGTGCGGAAGGGCGGTGACGCCACGCCCGTGCGCCCGACCGGCGTGGACCACTACAACTCCGACTCGTTCGTTTCGGTGCCGCTCGTGCATCGCAACCGGCTGCTCGGTGTGTTGAACCTGAGCAACAAGCGGGACGGCAAGGCATTCGACGAGACGGACCTCGACCGCGCCATGCTGGCGAGCGCCGTGATGTCGCTGGCCATGGGCGTGCGCGATGGCGCGCAGGACCCGGCCCCGGTGACCATGGCACAGGCGGTGTACACGGACCCGCCGGTCACGCTCCGCGAACCCGTTGAGCTGGAGTCACCGTTGGAAGCGGCACGGCCGATCTCCACCGAACACCGCGACCTGGATCCCTTCGAGTTGCGCGGCTAGGGACTCGCTCGCCCCTGGCTTGCGTCACCGTCCAGGCGCTCACGCAGTTCGGTGAGCGCCTGACGGTGTGAAGCGAACGCGATGTCGTCGGGCAGTTGGTCGAGCGGGAACCAGGCCAGCTCGGTGGCATCGTCCCCGGCCCGCGGCTCGCCGCCCGTGGCGACGCCGGTGTACAGAATGAGCACCGCGCGCACCCGCGGGTCGTCGAAGCCGGCGTAGACACCGAACAGCCCGGTGATCTGCGCGATGACACCGGTCTCCTCCTGGAGTTCGCGCACGGCGCTCTGCTCGGGGTGCTCGCCCGCCTCCATGAAGCCCGCCGGCAGGCACCATGCGCCCGCACGCGGATCCCAGCGCCGGCGCACGAGCAGTACGCGTCCCGTCTCCACGAGGATCACGCCGGCCGCGGGCACGGGATTCCGGTACCAGACGTAGCCACACGTGGGACAGGTGGGCCGGATCATCCCGTGATCGTCGGCCGCGGCCATGGGCGTGGCGCAACGCGGGCAGTAGGTGGGCGTGAACGGCATAAGTCGGGGAGTGTAGTGCAGGGAGCAGGCGGCGGCAGGCCGCGGCCGCCCGCGTCACCTCGTCAAAATGCGTTCGGCCGGTCCGACCTCTCGGGATCGGACCGGCCGAATGTCCGCCACTTCGTGGGGGCGCCGCGCTGCACCATCCGAACCCTTTCGCCCCATGCTGGCACCTTGCGGTGCGGTCGGATGGAACGACGCCCCCCCGAGACGGCGGCCGGGGCGGATACCGGGGCGCGAACACCGCGCCGAGGGGACGCCGCTCGGAACGCTGCCTCTTCCGCTACTTCTTCTCCCCCAGCTCACGGCGCAGCTCCTGGAGCTCGCGCCGGAGTTGGCGAAGTTCCTCGCGGAGATCCTCATCGCTCCCCGCTTCGTCCTTCGCCTTCCATCGATACACCTGGGGGGTCTTGCCGGGTTCCGGAATTCGAATGTTGAAGCGCTTCCCGTTGCGGCCGTAGAACATGCCGTCCCCGCTCCGGGCCTTGTCCAGCTCGGCCTTGATGGTGCGGCGCATGCCCTTGCGCAGCAGCACGATGTTCACGCCGCCGTCGTGCCCGCGGAGCGCCTTCACGAGCCCGTCGGGATCGGACACGCTCTCGCCGCCCACGCGCACGATCACGTCGCCGGCGCGAACCCCGGCCTTCTGGGCCGGCGTGTCCTCGAGCACCTGCACCACGAGCACGCCCTCGTCACCCGTCACGCCCAGGGCCTGCGCCAAATCGTCGGTGAGCTTCTCGACGCGCACACCGAGCCGGCCGCGGCCCATCGGCGCGAACGACCAGCCGCTCCCGTCGTCGCTGCTCCAGCCGCGCATGCCTGGAATGTCCTTGAGGTCCTTGAGTCCCTTGAGTTCCTTTAGATCCTTCGGGCTCATGAAGGTCTCACCGTCCAACTCCTTCATGTAGTCGTCCATCTCGTCGTCGGTGAGCTCGCGGCCGTTGACGATCATGCGGCGATGCACTGTGCCGTCGTCGTCGCGCTGGCGCTCGCGCGGCGCGCGCGGCGCGCGCGGCGCGGCGGGCGGCTCCGGCGCGTCGGGCATCGGCGCCATCCGCGGCACCGGGGTGTCGAACGAGTCGTCGCCACTGTCGTTCGTGTCGCCGACCTTCACCTCGAGCGTGCGCCGGCCGCCGTCACGCCATACGCTCAGCGACACGGCGCGGCCGGGCGCGGTGTCGCGCACGAGCCGGCGGAGTTCCTCGGGCTCGGTCACCGAGCGCGAGTTGTAGCTCAGGATGACGTCACCCTTCTCGAGCCCGGCCTTGTCCACGGGGCTGCCGGCCGACACGCTGGTCACGAGCAGACCATCGAGCGTCAGGTTGAGCTCGCGTCGCTGGTCGGCGTCGATGGACTGCGTGGTCACGCCCAACCAGCCCTGGCCGGCGGCGAGCGCGGAAGTGGCGGCCGCCGCGACCAGCATCACGGCGAGCGCCAGCACCGACATCTTGGATCGCATGGGATTCCTCCTCGGTGAGTTCCCGGCTCGTGGGGGCCGCCGGGCGGCTTGCGACTCACGAAAGGCTCGGGCTAGCGTGGCACTTCTCGTACGGGGATCATTCGTGCATCGCGAGAATAGACAGGCGGATGGGCGGAATGGTTCCGTCGGCGCCGCTAGATTCCTCCGAACGCGGGGCCCGAACACGCAGCTTCCGGGGGCACCATGAAAGTCAGGGACGTGTTAACCCTCGACGTCGTGGACGTTGCGCTCGGCGGCAAGGCGCTGGCCCGCGTCGAGGGCCAGGTGGTGTTCGTGGACCGCGGGCTCCCCGGCGACCGCGTCATGGCCCGTGTCACGAAGGCGAACCGGCGTTTCGCCGAGGCCCGTTTCACCGCACTCGAGACCGCTGCCGCCGGACGCGTCGCCGCGCGGTGCGCGCACGTGGACCAGTGCGGCGGCTGCCGATTCCAGGAGCTGCCCTACGCCGATCAGCTTGCGCTGAAGGAGCGCCAGGTCCGCGAAGCGCTGCGACACCTGGGCGGTTTCGCCGACCCCCCGGTGCGCGAGATCGTGCCCGCGCCGTCGCCGTGGCACTACCGGAACAAGATGGAGTTCTCGTTCTCGCCGGTGCCCGACCCGTCCGGCAAGGCGGGCCGAGAAGTGGCCGTACTCGGACTGCACGAGCGTGGCACGTACGACCGCGTGTTCGCCGTGCGCGAGTGCTGGCTGCCGTCCCCGCTCACGGTGGAGATCGTACGCTTCACGCAGGAGTTCGCGCGCACGCACGGCTGGCGCGCGTACCACCCGTCGCGCCACGACGGCGTGGCGCGATTCCTCATGGTGCGCCACCTGCCGCACACGGCGAGCTGCGCCGTGCACCTGGTGGCCGCGTCCGAGTCGCTCGCCGGTCTCGACGCGTGGGCGCGGGGCGTGGCGGCACTGTCGCCGGAGGTGCGTACGGTCACGCTGGGCTTGAATCGCGGTCGGGCGAATGTGGCGTTCGCCGAAGAGGAGCGCCCGCTCGTGGGAGCCGGCGTGATCGTGGAACGGCTCCTGAGCCTCGAGTTCGAGGTGGTCGGGAACGCATTCCTGCAGACCAACAGCGCCCAGGCCGAGCGGCTCTACGAAGGCGCACTCGCTGCGGCACGGCTCGCGGGCGGCGAGACCGTTCTGGATCTCTACAGCGGCGCGGGCACGCTGACGCTCGTGTTCGCACGTGTCGCCGCGCACGTGGTGGGCGTCGAGAGCGTGGCGGACTCGGTCGAGCGCGCGCGCCGGAACGCCACGCGCAATGGCCTCGCGAACGCGCGCTTCGAGCTCGGCGAATCGCGCGCCGTGCTGCGCGAGTGGGCACGCGGCGAACGCGCGAGTGCCCCTCGACCGGACGTGGTCGTGGTGGATCCGCCGCGCGCCGGCCTCCACCCGCGCGTCGTGGCGCGCGTGGCCGAACTCGAGCCTTCGCGCATCGTCTACGTGTCGTGCAACCCCGCGACGCTCGCACGGGATCTCAAGGACTTCGCGGCGCGCGGCTGGCGGCCGGCTGACGTCATGCCCTACGACATGTTCCCGCACACGCCACACATCGAGTGCGTCACGCGTCTCGAGCGCGCGAGCGCCTGATTCGCGGCCACTTCCTGACAAACCCCTGCGCGACGCCGCGCGCGCGCGTGATACGCTCTTTGGTCATGCGTACGCCCCTGCTGTTCGCCGCGGCCGCGATGCTCTCGGCCTCCGCGGCCCACGCCCAGGAGTCCGTCACGGCCGATTCCGGCCGCTTCATCGTGTTCCAGGGCTCGCTGCCGGTGGCGCACGAGAACTTCGCGTTCCAGCGGATGGGCGACTCGCTGTTCATCACCGCGCTCTGCCAGCGGACGCTGCAGGACGAGGCTGGGGTCCGGCATCCGTTCAAGAAGACGCTCGCCATGGTGGTGGACTCCCGCGACCTGGGCCTCACGCGCTACACGTCCATTCAGGAGTTCAAGGGCCATACGCTTACGCGCGGACTCGTTCCGGGCGACACCTCGATCACCTACTTCGGGGAACTGGACGGCGGCGGCGACGCGATCCGGCTCGCGCAGCCCCCGGGCCGCCTCTACGTCATGGACAGCCAGCTGTTCACGCTGTTCGAGGTGCTGTGCCGGAGCCTGGCACCCAAGACGTTCACGACGCGGCGCGTGCAGCTCCTGGCACTCTCGGACTCCATGACCACGCCGCTCGCCACGGTCACGCTCGGCGAGCCGGACACGCTGCGCGTGGATGGCCGTCGCGTGCCGACCAAGCGCTACACGTTCGCGGACGAGAGCGTGAGCTTCGAGCTGTGGGCGGACGATCGCGGGCGCATGATGCGGCTCACGCACGACGAGAGCGGACTGCACGTCGAGCGCGAGCCCGACGCGGCGCCGCCCGGCCGCCGCCGTGCCCGCGGCGTGCGCTAACGCGCCGCCTTCGCCCGCCCCTCGAGCCAGCGCACGAGCAATCGCACGCCGAACGCGTTGGGACCGCGCGAGCAGTCGGGGCGGTCGCCGTAGTTCCACGCCGTGCTATCGATGTCGAGGTGTGCCCATGGCAGCGTGCTCGCGAAGTGCGACAGGAACGCCGCCGCGGTGCACGAGGCGCCCTCGCGCCGCTCGTTCGAGTTCACCAGGTCGGCCGTGTCGCTGCGCATCTCGGCCAGGAAGTCGGACCACAGCGGCATGCGCCACAGCCGCTCGCCGGTCTCCTCGCCGGCGCGGTGAAGTTCCGAAGCGAGCGTCTCGTCGCGCGTGAACAGCCCCGCCGCCTGCCGGCCGAGCGCGATGCTGATGGCGCCGGTGAGCGTCGCCAGGTCCACCACCGCGTCGGGCTTCCAGCGCCGCGCATACACGAGCGCGTCGGCCAGCAGCAGGCGGCCTTCGGCATCGGTGTTCGTGACCTCGATCGTCGTGCCGTCCATCGCCCGCACGACATCGCCGGGCTTGACCGCCCGCCCGCCGGTGACGTTCTCGGCGCTCGGGATCAAGCCCACGAGCCGGAAAGGCAACTCGAGCGTGTCGAGCGAGGCGAACATCCCGAGCACGGCCGCGGCGCCGCTCATGTCGTACTTCATCTTGCTCATGCCCTCGCGCGGCTTGAGCGAGACACCGCCGGTGTCGAACGTGACGCCCTTGCCGATCACCACCACGGTGGACACGCGCGACTTCCGCTTCGCCACGCCCGCTTCGCGCACGAGTTCGATGAAGCGCGGCGGATGCGGGCTCCCGCGGCCGACGGCGAGCACGCAACCCATGCCGAGCCGCTCCATCGCGGGCACGTCGTACAGCGTGGCTTTCGCGCGGACGCGCTTGGCGATCTCGCGCGCACGCTCGGCGAGCGCTACCGGCGGCAGGTCCTGGCCCGGCGTATTCGCGAGCTCGCGCGCCAGGCCCACCGCCTCGCCGCGCGTCACGCCGTCCGCGAGCGCGGCTCGCGCGGCGGCGCCCGGCGCCCGCGGGGCGAGCAACTCGGCACGTTTGAGCGCGGCCTTGCTTCCGTTCGAGAGATAGGCGGTGTGGCGGTGTTGCCCGAGCACCAGTCCTTCGCCGATCGCCCGCCACGACTCGTCACTCGAGGCGGGCAGCGCCACGGCGAGCGTCCCGGCTCCCAGATCGCGCGCCCGCCTCGCCGCTGTGGCCGCGGCCAGGTAGAGCGCTCGATCGTCCACCCGGCTCGCGGGTCCGAGCCCGATCGCGAGCACCCGCTTCGCGCGCACGCCGCCCGGGTAGAGCAGCGCCGTCTCGCCGGTCTTCCCAGAGAAGTCACCCGTGGCGAGCAGCGCTTTCAGCGCGCCGCGCGTGGCCGCCTCGAGCCGTGCGGCGGGGCTTCCGCGTCCGGGCGCGCCTTCGGCGACGCCAACGGCCAGCAATCCCACCGGGCGGGTCGCGAGCGATGCGGCGCTGACCGAGCAGATCATGTGAAGAAACCTCCCGAGGATGGGCGGTGGAGTGCCGGCTCGTCAGCCGGCCGGAGTGCGTTCGCGGATCGGTGCCGCCCCGAGCAGGCCGGCCACGGTGGGCAGCGAAAGTAGCATCACCAGAGCCCATGTCTCGTAATAGCCGCGGAGCTCGTCCACATAGCCGAACGCAAGTGACAGCAGCACGAGCGGCAGCAGCACGAGCAGGAACGCGCGACGGAGGAAGAGGCTCTTCTCGCGCCATCCGGAGAGCACGAGCCACCCGAGTATCGCGACCACGAGCGGGATGTACGGCGGCCGGCGCAGCAGGTTCGCCAGGAGTTCGCGGGTGTGAGCGACGCCCACCCACAGCACCGTGTCGCCGGGATTCCCAGCGAACTGCTGCCCGACCCAAAGCCGGACGCCCGCCACCACCGCGAGCTGCGCCGCCAGCACGACCAGCACCCGCGCGCGTGGCGCATGGCCCCAGTCGCGCAGTGCGACCAATGGCGGCAGCAACACCGCTGTCTCCTTGTGATACGCGAGCACCGGCAGCAACAACCACAGTGCGACGTGGCGTCGTTCCATCACCCACAGTGTCGACAGCGACCACAGAAGCAGGGTGCCGGGGTCATAGAGATAGCGCGCATACGCTACGAAGAAGAGTGGCAGCGCGAGCAGGCCGAAAACCGGCGCGAGGTCGGCCACGGCGGGGGGCGCGTCATACGCGACGCGAACCAACCGGCGCAGCACCCACGGCAGCGCGAGGAAGCAGGCGAGCATGACGCCCGTGGCCACCAGGTGCACGTAGACGTCGTCGGGCGTCCAGCCGAGTGCCTCGAGCGCGCGCTCCGGGCGGCTGCCAGGCCGCGCGTCGGCGAGCGCGCCCGCGACCCGGCGCTCGACTCGCTCGCGCACCGCCGGGGTGGCGGCCATCACGCCGCGCACCACCGCGGGCAGCAGCGCGCGCGTCACGAACGGCCGGTGCGCGGTGCCATCCACGAGCTTCGGTACGGTGGCCCAGGAGTACGTGCTGATGCCGCGGAACAACAGGAACGCCATCACGAGCACGGCCGAATACGAATACAGCCACGCGAGCAGTAGCGTGCGGCCGCGGAAACGTGACGTATTCATGACGACATCGCGAGAATCTGCATCGTTGCCGTGTGCATGGCGAACTCCGTGCGTTCGATGAACTTCCGAGCATTGTTCGTTTCACAGGCACTATAGAACCTGCGGTTCCGCCGCCACACTCGCAGGCGCGACCCTTGCTAGTCGCGTGGTCGCGGGTTGCGCAGCGGCGGCGCCGCGGGCATTCTGTGCTAGCCATCCCGCAGGATTCGCGGATCGCAGCCGTGCTCCCCCAACTCGGTATCGCCCCCAGCCCCGGCATGGAAGCCGGGTCCGCATGGAGGACTCTTCATGATCATCCGTCGCGCCTCTACTTCTCTGCTTGCTCTCCTGGCGGTCGCATTCCTCGCGGGATGCGGCCAGAAACCGGCCGATCAGACGGCCGGAACCGCCAGCAGCGACAGCTTGCTGGCTTCGAGCCCGATCGAGCCGGCCCCGGGCCAGCTGCAGCCGCAGACCGACTTCCAGCCCCAGACCACGCCGCCGGCCACGACGCCAACGCCAGCGCCCAAGACTGCGACTCAGCCCGCGCCCAAGCCGGCGCCGGCGCCTGCTCCCTCCGCGACGGTCGCGGCCGGGACGGGACTCAAGGTCACGATGACGACCGCGCTCACGTCGGAGACCGCGACGGTGGGACAGGAGTGGACCGGCGCGATCGCCGAGGCCGTGGTCGTGGGCAAGATGGCTCCGTTCCCCGCCGGCAGCACCGTGCACGGCGTGGTGGACGGCGTGAGGCCCGCGGCCAAGGGCGACCGCGCGGTGCTCGTGCTGCGCGTCACGTCCATCGAGGCGAACGGCAAGACGCAGAACATCAGCGCCACGGGGGACAGCATCATCGCCGGCTCGACGCGCGCGCGTAACGTCGGTGCGGTGGCGGGCGGCGCGGCGGCAGGCGCCTTGATCGGCCGCGCGGTCGGCGGCTCGGGCAAGGGCGCGCTGATCGGTGGCATCCTGGGCGGCGCGGCTGCCACCGGCGCGGTGGCGTCGAGCAAGGGCTACCAGGTCACCGTGAAGGAAGGCGCCGAGCTGGTGTTCACGGTGGATCGCGACACCAAGCTCAAGCTCTAGCGAACCCGGCTGCTCGTACCAGGCGTGCGGCGCGGCCCCGAACGGGGTCGCGCCGCAACGCATTCCGGACGGCACCGGTCACGCGCCCGACTGTCCCCATGGGTTCCCGCGTTCTCCGACGGCTGTCCGGTGCGGTACAGGCGAGCCGAGCACGCCGCGCACCCGGCGTTGCGGCGCAATGAATTAGGCTTGTGCGAGCGATGGCACGCGTGGTGCAATCCAGTAGTGCCGTGAGCACAAGCTCCCTGCCCTGGAGACTCGCTCGCGGCCACTCTCGAGGCCGCTCCGACGGAGGTCCCGCAATGTCGCATCATCGCTGGCTCGGCATTCTTGCCCTAGGCGCGCTGACTCTCGCCGGCTGCGGCAGGACCAGTTCACTTCAATCCCCTGCGGCGAGCGGCCCTTCGACCGGTTCCGACGAAGCCGCCGTGGCCCAGGTCGTCCAGTCCAATCCCGACTTCGTCAACGAGCCGGTGTGGCAGGACGAGACCCCCACCACGGTGGAGGGCGAATCCCAGGGCTTCGCGGCCATCCGTCCGCTGCGCTTCTGGCGACAGATCACGCAGGTCGAGAGCGACATCCACACCGAGTTCGGCAACCCGGACCCGAGTGGCCGCCCGACGCTCGCGCTGGTCACGATCCGGCGCCACCTGCACGGCTCGTTCAACATCGTGGCCGGCGAAGTGAGCGTCGAAGACACCTCGCGCATCCTCGTGCGCAAGCCGCTCGACGACCTGTGGACGCGCAAGGTGGCGCTCGTGCGCATGCCGGTCCCCGGCGACACCGGGCTCACGCGCTGGCGCCTGGCGGGAACCTCGGGCGTGGACGTTCGCACGCGAGACGGCCAGACGCGCGTGCTCAGCCTGCGCATCGAGGCCGCCGACATGGACACCACGATCACCGACCCACTCGAACTGCACCGCCTGCGCCACATCCTGAGGCTCGTGCCGGCCACCGAAGTGCGGCTCACCGCCACCACGGCAAACCCCACGGACGTGGTGCTGTTCCATGGCAACGACCTGCGTCGCCGGTTCAGGAACAATGGGAACGGGACGCACTCGTTCGTGTTCCCCGTCGGCACGTTCCCGGGCTTGCGCCACTTCGGTGTGGACGCGCTTTCTCACGACACACTGTTCGATGACGCGTTGCCCTACGACTCGAACGCGTGGATTCTCGCCTATGCGGTGATCCCGGTCCGACTGCCCGCGGCGAATTGAAGCAAGCCGACGCGACACGCGAACGGCCCGCTCCACTTGGGAGCGGGCCGTCGTGCTTGGGCGTCGCGGCGCGGTGCGCCACGGTGAGGGTGCGGCGTCAGTGCACCAGCGGCTTCGAGGCGCGCGCGCCCCACAGTGCCGCGAGCCGTTGATCACGGCCGCAGCCCAGCCGGTAGCTGCGGTAGCGGATCGGGTCCTTCTTCCAGAAGTCCTGGTGGTAGTCCTCGGCGGGCCAGAACGTCCCCGCGGCCACGAGCTCGGTCACGATCGGCTGCTTGAGCACCTTCGACCCCCCGATCGCACGGCGGCTGTCCTCGACCAGTCGCTTCTGACGCGCGTCGTGGAAGAACACCACCGAACGGTACTGGCGGCCGCGGTCGCAGAACTGGCCGTCGCCCTGCGTCGGATCGATGCCGTGCCAGAACAGGTCGAGCATCTTCTCGTACGTGGTGACGGTGGGATCGAACGTGACCTGGATGGATTCATAGTGCCCGGTGACGCCCGCGCTCACCTGTTCGTAGGTGGGATGCTGTTCAGGCCCGCCGGTGTATCCCGAGATCACGCTCTTCACGCCGGGCTGCTTTTCGAACTGGGTCTCGCCGCACCAGAAACAGCCCATCGCGAACGTCGCGAGCTCGGTGCGCGCGACGGCGGCGGGACGAGGGGGCGCGGCGGGCTTGGGCGTCGCCGCCATGGCGGCGGAGCCGCAGAACGCGAGCACCAGTAGCGCCAGGGGTGGCGACAGGGCTCGACGAGCGTGCGTCATGGGCGTCCTCCGGGGAGTCCTGCGCCTGCGTTCCAAGGGCCGCCAGCTCTCGCACGTCACGTGCCCATGAATCGCCCGAGCTTACGTGCGTGAGCGGGTTGGACGTAGAACGCGCGAGGTCCGGGCGCGTGACACCCGGCGCGGTCAGGCCCCTGTCAGTTCTCGGGCTCGGCTTCGCCGGCGGGCGGCGTGGCGCTTCGCCGCGTGAAGATCTCGGCCCATTCCGCAAGTTCCTTCTTCGAGAGCTGAACGGGTTTGTCGGTGGCTTCGTCGTCCACCCCCTCACCCGCCTCGTGCCCGAGATCGCCGAGCGCCGAGGCCAGGAACAGGTCGGCCAGCGACACGTCCGCGCCCTCCGCACGCGCGTGGCGCGCGACCTCGATGTCGGCGGTGACGACGGTGATGTGCTCGTCGCCCCCCACTCTCTGCTCGACGATCCGGCGGATGACGTCGTCCGCCTTTTCCGGCGGGCTGGACCAGCGCACCTGGACGCGGCCCGTGAGCTCGTCGCGCCCGGACCCCTCGGCGCCGTCGTACACGATGAGGAACCGCGCGTCGTTGCCGCCCATCATCCACGCCAGCAGGCTCGCGAGCATGGCCCGAGATTCCTCGAGCGTGCGGCCCGGCCCCGGCCGGAGCCGCGGCGAGCGCAGGATCAGATTGTACCCATCCACGATGACGAGCCGGGATTCCATGCCTCCATCGTCCGGCCCACCGCGCCAGCCGTCAACGAGCGGGCGCAGGTTGGTAGAGGGCCTGGACGCGCGGGGATCTCGCACAGGGGGCGCCTGGACGTGGGCGGGAGGCAGGAGGCCGGAGCCCACGGCCAGACGAGCGAGGAGTGGCCAGGGATGGCCGCGACGAGCGTTCCCCTGTGCGAGATCCCCGCGCGGCCAGGCCCGACGGATCAGCAGGCGTCCGAGCCTAGATCCCGCCCCTGGCCGTGTGGATGATCCGTCCCGTCACGCCCACCGCCCAGCCACGCAGGTTGTCCACGAACCACACGTCGTTCAACGCCTGCGCCGTGTTCGAGATCTGCGGGCCCCAGGCCACGCCGCCGGTGAGCGTCTTGAGCACGAGTCCCGTGCCGTTCGTGCCCACCGCGTATCCCACGTTCGCGTCCAGCATCTGGAGGCCGCTCACGTGGTTCGTGGCGCCGAACGTGCCGAGCGTCCAGTCCAGTGAGTCCGGCGTCGCCGCGGCGACCGGGTTCACACCCTGCAGACCGCCCGCCCACGCCATCTCGTTCGTGAGGCGCCAGACCGCGCGGATCGGCACCGCGGTGATCGACGGCTGCAGCAGGTACCAGCTCCGGCCGCCGTCGTGCGTGCCCGCGATGACGCCGCCTTCGCCCACCGCCCAGCCGTTCGTCGTGTCCGAGAACGACACGCTGTTGAGCTGCTGCGCGGTCGGGTAGAACTTCGTCCACGACTTGCCGCCGTCACCCGTGCGCAGCGTCACGCCGTTCGAGCCCACCGCCCAGCCGTGCGCGGTGTCCGCGAAGCACACGCCGTAGAGGTTCTCGCTCGCCGCCACGTTCGTGAGCCGCGTCCACGACCGCCCGGCGTTGCGCGTGCGCATGACGGTGCCGCCATGGCCCACGGCGAACCCCGTCACGTCGGTGGTGAACCAGACGTCGTTCAGGTTGAAGGCCGTGCTGGAGGGCTGCGCGCCCCAGGTGGTGCCCGCGTCATCCGTGTGTACGATCGTGCCCGCGTCACCCACCGCCCAGCCGTCGCGACCGTTCGATTGGAAGAACACGCCATTCAGGTCGTTCGTGGTGCCGCTCGGCTGCGTGTACCAGCCCGGCTGCACGTAGACCGCCACCGTGGCGGTGTCCGACTTGCCCCCCGCCGCGGCGATCAGCAGCGCCACGCCCTCGCCCATCGCGGTCACGCGTCCGGAGCTCGACACCGTGATCACGCCCGCGTCGCTCGAGGACCACGCGAAGCCGGCGCCCGCCACCACCACACTGTCCGTGTCGCGCGCGACCGCGGTGAACAGCCGCTGCTGTCCCACGACGAGCGTGTCGGTCGCCGGCGTCACCGTGA
>JAHFBX010000296.1 GCA_023249815.1 Candidatus Eiseniibacteriota bacterium | reverse complement strand
CTACACGAACGGAGTCGTCGAGGACTTCCGCACGCCGGACGACGTCCTCGCGACCATCGCGTTGGCGCTCCAGAGCCGCTCGACGAACGGCGCCAACGCCTATCTGCACGCGTACGCGGAGTCGACGGTGGCGGGCGATCGGGCGTTTCGCGCGTACTACGACGGGAACGTAAGAGACCAGTGGCAGGGCGACAATGGCCTCACGGCGCCGGAGCCCTGGGACCTGAACCTGGAACGGAACGTGCACACGTACATTTCGGGAATCCGGCCCTCCTATGGCTACCAGTTCCAGTGGCTCAATGACCCCGACTCGCAAATCAACGAGGACCCAACCCTGGCGGACACGGTGCTGTGGCACAAGCAGTACAAGCTCTTCGCCTCGTCCCCCGAAGGCAACGCCGAGATCATCGCGATCGGCTTCGCCGATCTCTCGTTCCAGAAGAAAGCCGGTCGCTGGTCCATCTTCCGATGGGTCGACCGTGTGGATCCCAGTGTCGGAGTGACTCCCGTCGCCACCGACCAGCGCACGATGAGCTGGCGGCGACTGGAATCGCTGTCGCGCAAGTAGGCCGGAGGAAGGTCCATCATGCGACGCATCCTGCTGCTCGTTTCCGCAATCCTCGCCTCGCTCGGCGTGGCCGGCTGCTTCAACCCGTTCTCACCCGTGATCAAGAGCGAGCGCGTCACCACCGTGGCGCCCTCCCCCACCACACCGCAGAACGCGGTCAAGCTGTTCGAGTGGTGCTGGGTGAACCGAGGTGTCGAGGAATACAAGGAGCTGTTCACCGAGGACTACGTCTTTCTTTCGGCGGGCCTCGACTCGGCCGGGAACCCATCGCGCGAGATCCAGGCGCGCCGCGATGACGAAGTCCGGATCGCGGAGAACATGTTCATCGGCTCCGCGGAACGCCCGCCGGCCTCGCGCATCACGCTCAACTTCGACCGCAACTTCATCCCGTTCCCGGACCCCCGGGACGGATACGTGGACAGCCTGTTCAAGTCCATCCGCACGTCGGTGGACCTGAAGGTCCAGATCGATGAGGGCACCGCGTTCGAGGTGACCGGCTACGCCCTGTTCTACCTGGTCCGAGGGGACACCGCAGCGATTCCCGCCGAACTCAAGGCGCGTGGTTTCAAGAAGGACAAGAACCGCTGGTGGATCTCGCGCTGGGAGGACGAGACGATCGCCTCCGAGGGCATGATCGCGAACGTCACCCGCCGCGCGTGGCCGGCGGGGGCGAACACCACGGTGCGGGCGACGTTTGCCGAGGTGAAGGCCTACTACCTGGGACGGGCGCTGTCGGCCTACTCCGCCGCGGCCTCGAAGGGCTCTCCCCCGCTAGCCGGGGCGGGCCCGACCACGGCGCGGCCGGGGCGCGACTAGCGGCCGGAGTTGCCGCCGGAGGCGGTACCGGCGGCCTTGTCGGCGCCTTCAGACGCCGCCTATAGTCTCCTTCGCCGCCTCCCGCGGCCCCCCTATTGCGGTCCCACGCCTTCCGGTCCGGGGGCATTCCCACATCGCGCGCTTCGGCGCGTGGAGGCCTGTCATGGCGGTCGCCGTCAACAGCCAGTTGAACCCGCTCGAGAACGCCGAGCGCCAGTTCGTCGAAGCCGCGGCCCGGTTGAAGCTCGATCCGGGCACCATGGACCTGCTCAAGAAGCCGCGCCGGGCCACGATCCAGTGGCTGCCGGTCATGATGGATGACGGCAACGTTCGCATGTTCGAGGGCTTCCGGGTGCAGCACAACATCGCGCGCGGCCCGGCCAAGGGCGGGATCCGCTACCACCCCGACGTCTCGCTCGAGGAGGTCTCGGCGCTGGCGTCGTGGATGACCTGGAAGTGCGCCGTGGCCGACATCCCGTTCGGCGGCGGCAAGGGCGGCATCAAGGTGGATCCGCGCACGCTCTCCAAGTCCGAGCTCGAGCGCCTCACCCGCCGCTACGCCGCCGACCTCTCGGACCTGTTCGGCCCCGAGCGCGACGTTCCGGCGCCCGACGTGAACACGGGCGAGCGCGAGATGGCGTGGATCGCGGACACCTATTCCATGCACGAGCGCCGCACCGAGCTGGCCGTGGTGACCGGCAAGCCGCTCGAGGTCGGCGGCTCGCAGGGCCGTCGCGAGGCGACCGGACGCGGCGTCATGATCTGCATCGAGCAGATGTGCAAGCACCTGGGCATCCCGCTCGCCGGCGCACGGGTGGCGGTGCAGGGCTTCGGCAACGTCGGCGGCGTGACGGCCGACCTGCTCGCGCGCGAGTGTGACGCCAAGATCGTGGCGGCCTCCGACGCGAGCGGCGCGGTCACGAACCCGGCCGGGCTCGACGTGCCGGCGCTGCTCAAGCACGTGGCCGAGAAGCGCGGCGTCGCAGGCTTCGCCGGCGGCAAGCCGCTCTCCACGTCGATCATCGAGCACGACTGCGACATCCTCGTGCCAGCCGCGCTCGAGAACCAGCTCACGAGCGACAACGCCGCCCGCGTGCGCGCCCGCATCGTGGCCGAGGGTGCCAATGGCCCCACCACGCCCGACGCCGACAAGATCCTGGAGTCGAAGGGCATCCACGTCATCCCGGACATCCTGTGCAACGCGGGCGGCGTGACGGTGAGCTACTTCGAGTGGGTGCAGAACCGCATGGGCTTCTACTGGCCGGAGGCCGAGGTGAACGCCCGGCTGCGCGAGAAGATGGTGAAGGCGTTCGGGGACGTCATCGCCATGAAGGAGCGCACGGACCCGAACTCGAAGGATGGCCCGGTCTCGCTGCGCATCGCCGCCTACATGGTGGCGATCCAGCGCGTGCTGCGCGTGCACGAGCTGCGCGGCATGTACGCTTAGCGGAGGTCCGTCCGCGGCGTCGCGGCAAACGCGAGCCCCCGGCGGTTCGTCCCGCCGGGGGCATCGTCGTCACTTGGGACGAGCTAGAAACGGAACGTCAGCCCGACGTGGTGCACGTCGTCGAAGAAGTCGCTGACCTGCTGGCCCGCGTAGTCGAGCTGCACCTTTGCGCCGCCCAGGGGCAGCCGCACCCCGAGGCCGTACGTGAGACCGAACAGCTCGTTATCGTCGGACGTGTACTTGTACCCGGCGCGCAGCATGAAATCCTGCCGCCAGCCGTACTCGGCGCCGAAGCGGAACTCGTCCACGTTGAAGCTGTTGCTCTGGTAGAGCGCGTGCACGTCGAAGTGGTTCGTGCTCCCCGTGACGAGCGGCAGCGTCGCGCTGCCGGCGAACAGCGCCGGGAGCTCCGCCTCGGACGACGACGTCGAGACCGTGCGGTTCGCCGCCTGCGGGTCGTCCTCGGGGAACAGCGCGCTCCGCTCGAAATCCGAGCCCGAGAACAGCTGGGACGGGCCGAAGTTCTGCATCGCGGCGCCGAGGCGGATGCCCCGCACGCCGGTGTCGTACTGGAATCCGAAGTCGAACGACATACCCGTGGAGCTCGTCTGCAGCACGGACTCCGAGATGATGCGTGCCGTGCCGCCGAAGCTGACGCGCTCGGTGAGCGACTTCGCGTACGACAACCCGATCGTCGTGAACGTGGGCGTGAAGATGTCCCCGGTGCCGTCCGGGGCGGTCTCCGTTGTGCGGATCATGTCCCCCACGCTCAGCACCTTGACGCTGAGCCCGATGTGACCCATGCCGCCCAACTGCTGTGCGAGCGCGATGTAGTTGAGGTTCATGTCGGCGATGTACTTGGCCGAGCTGAACAGCACTTCGGTCCCGCTCTCGGCGAGTGCTAAGCCCGCCGGATTCCCGAACAGCGCCTCGGCGCCCTTGACGGAGCCGAGGTCCGAATAGGCCAGCCCCACGCTGCGAGCGCCGACCAGGATGCGGCCTTCTGGGTTGCCTCCGGTCCCGAGACGTTCCGGGGTCCCGGCCTGGGCCGCACCCGCGAGCAGCACGCTCGCGAGGACCGCCGCCAGCACCTTCCCGTTTCGAGCATTCATCGTTTCAGCTCCTTCGTCTTGCCGGGTGAGAAATCCAAGTGGACGACGCCCCGATCAGAAGTTGTTGAGGCGCTCCTTCTCCATGAAGACGGCCACCTTGCCGGTGGTCGTGCCCACGCCCGGCGCATCGACGTGGAAGATGTAGATACCGCTGCCGATCGGCAGTCCGCGCTCGCTGTTCAGGTCCCACGTGGCCTGTGACGTGTTGTCGTTCTTCTCGATCACGCGTACGAGATCGCCCGCCAGGTTGAACAGCCGGATTGTGCAGCGGGCCGGCAGGTGCGTGAACTTGAGCACG
>JAHFBX010000037.1 GCA_023249815.1 Candidatus Eiseniibacteriota bacterium | reverse complement strand
CCCGACACAGCGCGGTGGCGCTGCGCGACACCAAACGCACGCTGCGCGAGACCGCCACCCGGCCGCAGCACGAGGCACTGCGAACGGCGGGCGAGATCTACGTGGAGGATCTGATGCGCCGCGAGGACCCGCTCGAGGGCCTCGGAGCGTTCCTCGATAAGCGCTCCCCGACCTGGAGGCACCGATGAGCCCCCTGACCGTGTTCCCCGAATGGCAGGGCCGCGATTTGGACGGAATCTTGCGCGCCTGCCTGGAGCTGCTCGAGGACACACGCTTCCCCACCGCCAAGCGCTGGCGCGACGCCGGCGGGCGCACCGTCGGGCACTTCCAGGTGTACTTCCCGGAGGAGATCGCGCACGCGGCCGGGCTGTTGCCATTCAAGGTGCGCGGTGCCCCGATCGAGCCCAAGCACGCGGACTCGCACTTCGGCTCGTACCTGTGCTCGATCCTCAAGTCATCGCTGGAACTTGCCCTCTCGGGCCGGGTCCAGCTCGACCTGTTCGTCTCGCACCCCATCTGCGACGCGGCGCGCAACCTGGCCGCGGTGTGGGGCCGGAACGCCTCGTATCCGTGCCAGATCCTCTACCTGCCCCAGAACGCCGGCTCGCCGAGTGCCCGGCCCTACCTGCGTGACGAGTATGGCCGGCTCCGCGACGTGATCGCTTCGATCGCGGGCCGCGAGATCACCGACCACGATGTGCGCGCTTCGATCGAGGTGTTCAACGAGAATCGCGCGCTGCTTCGCGAGCTGTATGCCATGAAGCGCACCACGCCCTGGCGCGTGGCCGCGCATGAGGCGTACATGCTCACCGCCATCGCCGGCCTCGTGCCGCGCGAGGAGCACAATGACCTGCTGCGCGCGGTGTTGCCGCTGTTGGGCGAGCGCGAGGGCCGGCCACAGGATCGCATTCGCGTGGTGTTCGAGGGCGGATTCTGCGAGCAGCCGCCGTTCGACCTGATCCGCGCCATCGGCCGCTCGTGCTACGTGGTGGACGACGACCTGCTGATCGGATTGCGCTGGATCCTGTCCGACATCCCGCTCACCGGCGACCCGCTCGAGCGTCTGGCAGAAGGCTACCTCGAGCGCTCGAGCTACAGCCCCGTGCAGCACGACCCGCGGAAGCCGAAGGAGAAGCTGCTGCTCGAACGCGTGCGCGCGGCCGACGCGCGCGCCGTGATCGTGGCGGCGGCGAAGATGTGCGAGCCGGGGCTCGAGGAGCAGGTGACCTACGTCCACGCCCTGGACGAAGCGCGCGTGCCCTACTTCGTGACCGAGTTCGAGGAGGGCATGACGAGCTTCGACCAGCTCGAGATCCAGCTCGAGACGTTCGTGGAGAACCTGCTGTTCGCCGAGGAGGTGCCGTGATGAGCGCCCAGGGGGTTCCGGGAGTGGGGCAGGACGGACTCGTCGGGCGCGGGAACCGCGACGGCGCGCGGCTGTTCCGGGAATGGTTCGACGGGCTCACCGCCCACGCCGAGGCGGGCGGCGGCGGCGCCTACGTGTTCGTGATGGGCAGTCTCGGCGAGCTGCTTCGAACGTTCGACCTGCCGCTCGTCTTCCCCGAGATCAACTCGCTGCAGACTGCCGTCCGCCACCAGGCGCACGACTACCTGAACGAGGCCGAGGACCTCGGCTATTCGCCCGACATCTGCGGCTACGTCAAAGCGGACGTCGCCACGCAGCGCCGCGGCGGCCTGCTGCCGATGGGGCGCATCCCGAAGCCGACGATCGCGGTGCTGACCAACGCCTGCAACACGTACATCAAGTGGGCTGAGATCTGGGAGCGCATGTACCACATGCCGAGTTACGTGCTCGACATCCCGGGCACCCGCGAGGCGGGCCGGCAGACCTGGCGCGGGGACGGCGCGTTCGAGAAGGACCGGAGCTACGTCACCGCGCAGCTTCGCGAACTGATCGGTGTGCTGGAAGGCGTCACCGGGCGGCGCTTCGACGTGGACCGGCTGCGCGAGACGATGGGCTACGCGAACCGCATGAGCCGGGGCTGGAAGCGCGTGCTGGAGCTGAACCGCGGCCGGCCCGCGCCGTTCAACGCGCTCTCCGACGGCACGATCTACCTGGGCGTGTGCAACGGCTTCCGCGGCGACGAGCGCGGCGCGCGCTACTTCGAGGACCTGGTCGAGGAGATGGAGGTCAAGCGCCAGCGCGGCGTCGGGACGCTGGGCGACGAGCGCTTCCGGCTCGTGTTCGTGGGCGTGCCCTGTTACCCGATCTTCCGGCGCTTCAACGAGATGTTCATGGAGCACGGCGGCACGTTCGTCCACTCCACCTATCTCTGGTTCGCCTCCGGCGGCGCCAACGTGGGCTGGGAGTACGACCTCACGAATCCCATCGAGAGCCTCGCCGAGGGATTGCTCGTGGGCGTGCGCGACGCCATGGACAGCATGTTCTTCCAGACCCAGGCGCTGGCCCGAATGATCGACGACTACGAGGTGGACGGCGTCGTGTTCCACCCCATCAAGAGCTGCCGCACCGTGTCCACGGGCCTGGCCGACAACCGCCGCGCCCTGATGACGCTGCGTGACACGCCGAGCCTGTTCATCGAGTCCGACATGATGGACAAGCGCGTGGTCTCGGAAGCCCAGCTCAAGAACCGGATCGACGCGTTCTTCGAAGGCCTGCGATCGCGCCGGCAGCAGATCGCGGCCGGCACGCGTTAGCGAGGAGGAGCCGATGGCTTACGCAGCGGGCGTGGACGTTGGCTCCACGCAGACGAAGGCGGTGCTGATCGACGAGCAGGGTGCCATCGTGGGGCGCTCGCTCGTGCCGACCGGCGCCAACGTGATCAAGGCCGCCGAGACCGCGTTCGCGCAGGCGCTCGCCGACGGCGACGCGCGCGAGGAGGAGGTCGAGTACGTCGTCGGCACAGGCTATGGTCGCTATAAGGTGACGTTCGGCAATACGCAGGTCACCGAGATCAGCTGCCATGGCCGCGGCGCCGTGCACATGTTCCCGGCCACGCGGACGGTCGTGGACATGGGCGGCCAGGACACGAAGGCGATCCGCGTCTCGCCGCGCGGCGAGATCCTCGACTTCTGCATGAACGACAAGTGCGCCGCCGGGACCGGGCGGTTCCTCGGCGCCGCTTCGAGCGCGCTCGAGATCCCGCTCGACGAGCTGGGCGGCACGGCGCTGCGCGGCGAACGGCCGGTGCGCATCAGCACGACGTGCACGGTGTTCGCCGAGTCCGAGGTGCTGTCGTGGCTCGGAAAGGGCAAGCGTGTGGAGGACATCCTGCTCGGCGTCCACCAATCGATCGCCGTCCGCTCCGCCGGGTTGCTGCGGCGGGTGGGGGTCGAGGACGAGGTCACCTTCACCGGCGGCGTGGCGCGCAACGTGGCGATGATCAACACACTCGAGCATGCGCTGGGCGTGCGGCTGAACGTGAGCGAGGAGTCGCACTACATGGGCGCGCTCGGCGCGGCGCTGTTCGCGAGAGACCACATCCTCGCCAGCCGCTCGCCCGCCGCGGCGAGGCTGGCGGCGTCATGAGGATCACCGCGGGCATCGACGTGGGCTCGACCTACACCAAGACCGTGCTCGTGGACCGCGCCGGCGACATCCTTGCCACGGCCATGGAGCCGACCGGTTTCCGGCTGGTCGAGGTCGCCGCGCTGACGCTCGAGCGGGCGCTCGCGAGTGCGAAGCTCGAGCGGAAGGACCTGGCGTACGTGGTGGCGACCGGCTTCGGACGCCACCAAGTGGCATGGGCGGACGTACACATCACGGATCTCACCGCGGCCGCGCGTGGCGCGACGCGGCTCTTCCCCGCGACGCGCACGATCCTCGACGTGGGCGGCCAGACGATGAAAGCGATCCGCCTCGGCGAGAACGCCATCGTTCGCTCGTTCCGGCTGAACGACAAGTGCGCGGCCGGCACCGGCGCGTTCCTCGAGAAGACCGCCCGCTACATGGGCTACACGACCGCGGAGATCGGCCCGCTGGTCGAGACCTCGAAGGACGCCACATCCATCTCCGGCGTGTGTGCCGTATTCGCCGAGTCCGAAGTGATCAATCACCTGTCGCAGGGCGTGGCACCGGCGGACATCATGCACGGCGCCATCGTGTCGCTCGTGAACCGCTCGGTGCAGCTCATGAAACGCGTGCAACTCGAGCAGGAGTTCACGCTGATTGGCGGCATCCTGCGCTTCGAGGCCATGGCGCGCGTCGTGCGCGAGGCACTCCAGTCCGAAGTGAACGTGCCGCCGCCGTCGCTGGTGCAGTGCGTGCCGGCTTTCGGGGCGGCGCTCCTCGGCCAGCGCCGGCTGGAGGTGCTGGCGGCGGGCCTGCCGGCCGCACGGGAGCCGTTGCCATGAGCTGCAGCAAGCGGCCACCGGCGCCGGGCGGCACGCAGCCGCTCGCGGAGATCGTTCGCGGCGAGGCGATCCGCGCGGACGCGGAGGCGCGCATCCGCCCCGATCCCGTGCGGCTCGCGGTGGGCTGGGAGCGGCGCTTCGTCATCGAGACGGCACGTGCCGGCGACCTCGTGCGTCTCTACGAGGACACGGGACACGAGGTCGCGGTCGACCCGGTCCCAGCGGACGCGCTCGCCGAACAGTGTGACGGCTGCCGGATCGTGTTCATGCGCGAGTACGTCTCGATCTACACGCGGCGGAGGCCTACGGCCGCTCCGTGACGGGCTGCTTGCCGGGCCCCGGAAGCGGCGGCCAAACGCCGCCTTCAGTCTCCGCCGCGAGCAGCTCCTCCACCGAGTGATAGCGGTAGATGGTTGGCGCCTGATGCATGAACAGCCCACCCGTGTCCGCGGAAGGCCCGTACGTGGAGTAGACCGGCCGGCCGAGCAGCCGCAGTAGCACGGTGAGCTGGCCGCGATGGTGCGCGCTGTGCGCGATGCGGCGCAGGAACACCCACGCGCGCGAGCGCTCGACGTCGAAGAACCGCGTGTCGCCCGTCCACCAGTCCGCGGGCTTGTCGCGCAGCTGTTCGAGCCGGTCGCCTGACGCCGCGGCGTGGTGGAGCAGCAACGACAGCCGCGATTCCTTGAGCGGCAGCACCTCGAACGACGCTACGATCCCCAGCATGGTGCGCATCCAGGTGTCTTCCGAAACGCACTGGTGGACCATGTGTTCGAGCGGCGTGCGGGCGCGCTCCGCGCAGCGGTAGCGCAAGTCCTGCTCGCGGAACGCCGACCATACGCTGAGCGTCTTCAGCCGCTCCGTGGCGTACGCGTCCGCGAAGAAGCTCCAGGGACCAGGGTCCGCCATGACGTCCCTCCCGCGCTCCGGACAACGACTACGAGTTCATGTTGTCCAGGAACTTCTTGTTCGTCTTCGTATCCGTCATCTTGGCGACCAGGAACTCCATCGCTTCTATTGGGTTGAGCTCGGTCAGGAACTTGCGCAGGATCCACACGCGCGATAACACGTCGGCAGGCATCAACAGCTCCTCCTTGCGCGTGCCGGAGCGGTTGATGTCGATGGCCGGGAAGATCCGCTTGTCGGCGATCTTCCGGTCCAGCACGAGCTCGGAGTTCCCCGTGCCCTTGAACTCCTCGAAGATGACTTCGTCCATGCGCGAGCCGGTTTCGATGAGCGCGGTGGCGACGATCGTGAGCGAGCCACCACCTTCGATGTTGCGTGCACTGCCGAAGAATCGCTTGGGGCGCTGTAGCGCGTTGGCGTCCACGCCTCCGGAGAGGATCTTGCCCGAGTGCGGCACGACGGCATTGTGCGCGCGCGCGAGCCGCGTGATGGAGTCGAGCAGGATGACGACGTCGCGACCGTGCTCGACCAGGCGCTTGGCCTTCTCGATCACCATCTCGGCCACCTGGACGTGGCGCTCGGCGGGTTCGTCGAACGTGCTCGAGATGACTTCGCCCTTTACCGATCGCGCCATGTCGGTGACTTCCTCGGGTCGCTCGTCGATCAGCAGCACGATGAGGATGACTTCCGGGTGGTTCTCGGCGATGGCGTTCGCCAGCATCTGCATGAGCACGGTCTTGCCGGCCTTGGGCGGCGACGTGATCAGGGCGCGCTGGCCCTTCCCGATGGGCGAGACGAGATCGACGATGCGCGTCTCCGTGCAGCGATCGCGGGTCTCGAGGTTCAACTTCTCCACCGGGTAGAACGGCGTCAGGTTGTCGAACAGGATCTTGCCCTTCGCGGTCTCGGGGCTCTCCAGATTGATGGCCTCGACGCGCAGCAGCGCGAAGTAGCGCTCGCCTTCCTTCGGCGGCCGCACCTGGCCACTCACCGTGTCGCCGGTGTGCAGGTCGAAGCGCTTGATCTGCGACGGCGACACGTAGATGTCGTCGGGGCCGGGCAGGTAGTTGTACGCGGGCGAGCGCAGGAATCCGTAGCCCTCGGGCAGGATCTCGAGCACGCCTTCGGCGAAGATGAGACCACTCTTCTCGGTCTGCGCTTCGAGCACCTTGAAGATGAGCTCCTGCTTGCGCAGTCCACTCGTGCCCTGGATCTGCAATTCCGTGGCGAGCGCGAGGAGCTCGGTCATGGTCTTGCTCTTGAGTCGCTGGAGATCGAGCGTCTCCGCGGCGGGAACGAGGGTCTCGGTGATCTCTTCCATGGCGATCTCGCCTCTGGCGGCGTCGGGTGGTCGCGTGCTGGCGCGTGTGGCGGCGGCCCGCGACCGGCTGGGGCCCGTGGTGTGAGACACGAGGTCTCGGGGCCCGGGAGAAGTGCGAAGGGTGCGGATCCGGAGAACCGGATCACGTGACGTGCGAATCCTCGAGTGGTGAAGCGGGACCGGACGGGAGTCCGGCGGCTACAGCGGAGCGGGGACCAGCAGAGGGTTGAAGCGCCCGGGCCCGGGACGGGCAGGGCGGCCGAGATGCGCGACGTTCGCGAGGAACAGCGCGCGACGACGGGCGAAATTTAGGTGCCACGCTCGCCAGGTGTCAAGACGCTCAAATCGTGCCAACGCAGTTTGTTGCGCGGACCGGCGGGCGCGTCGCGTCCGGTCGAACCCGGTCGTGTCTCACGGTGCGCTCTCAAGGAGTCGGTGCGGTCGGCGCGACCTGGGCACGGCGCGGGCCCGGGTGGCGCGGCGACTACCTCGGCCGTCGCGCCAGCTTGAGCCGCACGGTCACGGCCAACGGCTCCACGCTGCACCACTCGGGCAGGTTCGCGGGCGTCGCCATCGCGGTCACGGTATCGCGCTTCCCGTCGATGCGCACGGGCGAGAGCTCGAGCGAGTCGAGCGCCAGCAACGCCTGCTCGGGCCCGGTCACACGCACGCGGCTCGGCTCGGGCAGCACGACGCCGGTCCACGCGAAGCCCGTCGCCGGCTGGCCGGTGACGCGCGGCGCGACCGGGATGTCGCGATGAACCCGGCGGTCGATCTCGAGCGTCACGACGCGCGGCCCGACCAGGTTCTCCATGGTGATGGAGCCGTCCTCGGGGAGCGGCAGGTCGGACGCGGCGAGAGCCCGCTCGAAGCGTCCGCGCCGCGCGCCAGCGAGCGAGAGCTTCATGCGCGGCTCCTTCACGCGCATCAGGATCAGCTGCTTGCCGGTGCCCATAAGCTCGGCCTTAACGACTGCGGGGGACGATCCCGTGATGCTCAGCGTGTCCGGCAGGTCGGTGTACTCGAGCGGGAACGACACCAGCATCGTCGTGGCACGATCGGTATACACGTTCAGGTACACGAGCACCGCCAGAAGCAGTGCCGTGAACTTGAGCCCGAGGTTGTCGAACAGGAGGCCGCGCAGGACGTTCATCGGTGCGCGAGCATACACGAGCGCACGCGGGTCCGGCGCGTGGTCACTCTCCCTCGCCCTCCGCGTCCTCGCCTTCGCCCGGCGTGCGGAGCCCGTGCTTCTCCATCCGCGAGTAGAGCGTGCGGCGCGTGAGCCCGAGCAGCCGCGCGGCGGCGCTCTTGTTGCCGGCGGCGCGCTCGAGCGCCTGTAAGATGAGCTCCTTCTCGAGCGCCTCGAGCGAGAGTCCCTCGGGCGGGATGCGCGGCACCCAACCCGGCTCGCGTCTCGCCTCGGGCTGGGCGAACGAGAGCTGGGCGGGCGTGATGGCGTCGGCGCCGGCCAGGATCAAGGCGCGCTCGATGGTGTGCTCGAGCTCGCGCACGTTGCCCGGGAACGTGTAGCTCTCGAGTGCGCGGCGCGCCGCGGCGGTGAGCTTGTCGGGCGGTGCGCCGTGGCGGCGCAGCACGTGTTCCACGAGGCGCGGGATGTCGCCAGGGCGGTCGCGCAGCGGCGGCAGCACGATCGGGAACACGTTCAGCCGGAAGAACAGGTCCTCGCGGAACGAGCGCTCCTTCACCATGTCCTCGAGCGGCCGGTTCGTAGCGGCGATGATGCGTGTGTCCACCGTGATGGGGCGGTTGCCGCCGACTCGCGTGAACGTCTTCTCCTCGATGGCCTGGAGGAGCTTGGCCTGGAGCGGCAGCGGCATCTCGCCGATCTCGTCCAGGAACAGCGTGCCGCTGCCCGCGTCCTCGAATCGCCCAAGCTTCTGCTTGACGGCGCCGGTGAACGCGCCCTTCTCGTGGCCAAAGAGCTCGGATTCGAGCAGCGCCTCGGGAAGCGCGCCGCAGTTCACCTTGACCCACGCCCCGCCCGCGCGACGTGACAGCGCATGCAGCGTGCGCGCGAACAGGTCCTTGCCGGTGCCGCTCTCGCCGCGGAGCAGCACGGTGCTGTCGGTGGCCGCCACCTTGCGCAGCAACTCGAGCGCGGCGAGCGTGGCGGGGGCATCGCCGACCACCGCGAGCGCGTCACGGCGGAGCGACTCGACACTCGCGGCGAGCGCGCGATTGGACTGTAACAACTCGCGTTTCTCGGCCGCGTCGCGGAGCACCCGCGCGATGACCTCGACGTAGTCGCCCTCCTTCTCGACGTAGTCCTGCGCGCCGAGCTTCAGCGCCTCGCGCGCCGTGGCCAGCCCGGCTAACGCGGTCATCACGACCACGGTCGTCTCCGGCCAGCGCCGGCGCACTTCGGCGAGCACCGCCATGCCGTCCGGCGGCTTCATGCGCAGATCGGTGACCACGGCGTCCACGCCGCCCGCCTCGAGCCGCTGGATCGCGGCCGCGCCGCCGCCCACGTACGACGCCGCGAAGCCGGCGTCACGTAGCTCGGCAGCCACCAGCTCGGCGTTCTTCTGCTCGTCGTCCACCACCAGCACGTTCACGCGGTCCCTGCCTCCCGGGCATCCCGCCCCATCCACGCGTGCCGTCCCGGCGCGAACTTCAGCGGCAGGTCTCCACGGTGCCGCGCGGAGTCGTGCTCTCGACCCACGCGCCCTCGTCGATGCGCACGCGCACGTAGCCGGTGTCCGTGAGATTCGTGAGCACGACACAATGGATGTCGCCCGCGACGCGGTACGTCGCGTTCCCGCAGTCATCGCTCGTGGCCGCCGCCTGCCGGTCGATCTTCGCGACCCAGCAGGTGTTCGACTCGATGAAGATGCGATGGCTCTTGGCGCAGCTCGCCGCGGCGAGCATCGTGAACACCAGCAGGCCGGCCAGCACGGCGCTGGCGAGGATTCGTCTCATGACGTGGGATCGCTCCTCGAGGGGTCGAACGTGGGTGGGCGGCGCCCGGGCACAGTCTACCCGCCCGGGTGCCGGGTTCCGAAGTCACCCCATTCATCGGCCCGGGTGGTTCGCGACCGGAGGGCGGATGCGCACGGGCCCGCGACGCCGCGTCGTTCGCGGCCGGACGTCATTTGACGGCGGCCCCCCTGCCGGCCGCTCATGCGATCGGCAGCTCCACGCGGACGGTCGTGCCCTCCCCCTCGCGGCTCTCCAGTTCCAGCGTCCCACCGGCGCCCTGGATCAACTGCCGCGACAGGTGCAGGCCCAGGCCGGTGCCCTGAGCACGCGTTGTGAAGAACGGCTCGCCGAGCCGTGCCAGCACGTCGGCGGGGATCCCGGGTCCGTCGTCGGCTACGCGCACCTGCGCTCGATCCGAGGTTCGCGCGAACGTCACGCGCACGCTGCCCCGTTCGGGCAGCGCTTCGAGCGCGTTCTGGAGCAGGTTCAACCACACCTGCTTGAGCGACGCGTCATCGAGCCGCACGCGAGTCGAAGCGAGCTCGGCCGGCCGCTCGAGCACGCAGCGCTTGGCCGCGAACTCGCCGGCCAGGAGATCGAGCGTTGCGGCCAGCGTCGCGGCGGCGTCTCCGGTGGCCTCGCCACCCGGACTGCCGGCGCGCGCGAATTGGAGGTACCGGTTCACCGTCTCCGAGAGCCGATCCACCTCCTCCACCACGGAGTCCGCCATGCGCTGCGAAGGCTCGTCGAGCTTCCCGAGCCGCTTGGCGGAACCGCGGATGATGGCGAGCGGGTTCTTGATCTCGTGCGCGAGCGTGGCGGTCATGCGGCCCATCGCCGCCAGGTTCTCGCTCCGCGACAGCCGTCGCTCGAGCGCCCACTGCGACGCGTTCGCGCGCAGCACGAGTCCCGCGAGCGCGGCCACGCCGAGCACGCTCACTGCGGCGAGTAGCGCGAGATCGCGGCGCAGGCGCGCGAGCTGGGTGGTCCAGCCGAGTGCGGCCTCGGTCACGATCACCACGCCCGGTGCGGCCGGCACGGGTGCCGCCGCGGCGCGCGTCTCGCGGCCTTCGCGGCGCAGCGCCGGCAGCGAGACGCTGCGCCCCGCGCGCGCCCGTGCCAGCGCGTCATGCGCGAGCGAGTCGTAGGCGCTGGGAGTTCCTGGCTCGGCCAGCCCCGAGTGGACGTCGTAGAGCACGCGGCCCGAGTCGTCGAGCACCGCCGCGTTCGCGAGCCCGGTCGCGGCGGTGAGCGCGTCCAACTGCACCTGCACGTTCAGGAGCCCGGTGCCCTCCGGGCCCAGGTCGCGCGCGTCGGCCAAATCGATGCCCGAAAGCTGCGAGGCGGCGAGCTCGGCCAACTGCTCAAGCCGGTTCGCGGACTCGCGCTCGAACGCGCTCCGCACGCCGCGATACGCCACGAACGCCGTCACCACGGTGGCCGCAGCGGCGGCCAGCGCGAAGGTCAAGGTCGTGGCCTGGGCACGGTTCACCAGCGGAACCCTGCCTGCGCACGGCCATAGAGGCCGTCGGCGTCGTCTCGGTAGACGTGGTTGCGCGACTTGGCCCACGCGCGACCACCCGCGGCCGACACCGCAACGGATGGCGACGGCGACCAGTCCGCGGTGAGTGCTAGGCGCTGGTCCTGATCCACCGGGAACGACAGCACGAGGCGAGCGCGTACGGGCGTGCCGGGCTGCCAGGCTTGGCCGAGCGGTTGCGATCCCTTGCGCGCAGCCGAGCCCTCCACGCCGAGGCCCCACGCCGGATCGGCCCGCCATTCGAGGCGCGCGCTGAACCGGTCCACGTCGGGGCCGAGCGGGAAGCCCGTCGGGAAGCCGGCATGGATGAAGTCCTGTCCGTGGCTCGTGGAGTAGACGTAACTGTAGAGACGCGAGTAGTCGCCGCGCAGCGACCACGCGGCACCGCCGATCAGCCGACGCAGGTGCATCCCCGCCTGCCAGCCGATCGCGAGCGGGCGCGAGTTGTCGAGCGTGGCGTCGTCCAGCAGAAGTTCACCGTAGAGCCGCGTACCGGGCCGCCAGGTCCACGAGAAGTCCATCATGTACATCACATTGTTGCGTCCAACTTTGTCGAGCGAATCCGCCGGCAGGTCGCTGGCGCCGCGTACGCGACGATCGAACAGGGCATAGGGCACGACCGGCAAGAGGTAGAGCGGAACGCTGCCGGTGCCGTCGAAGCGCGCCAGCTCGGTGAACGACATCTCCACGGCCGGGCCGGCACGAAATGCCAGACGATGCCCCGCGAGGTAGCTGGCGCCCACCGCGTCGAGCGTGGCGACGAACCAGTGGAGCCGCGCGTCGCCGGGCAGCGCGACGCTGGCCGCGATCAGGTCGAACGCTGGCGCGGCGTCAGAGAGCCCGAGTGTCCCATTCGAGCCGGGACCCCAGTCGAGCCACGTGTGCCCCGCGCGCAGCGAGAATCCCCGCGTGATCCAGCTCGCGTACGCGCGGTCGAACCACGCCGTCGCCTCGGAGTCGGTCGAATGGAACGAGCCATCACGGCCGGGCGTGCCGTGAGCACCCGGCGTGACGTTGCCCGCGTAGCCGTCCGCGAACAGCAGGCCGCGTTCGCCAAACGCGAGCGAGCCCTGGAGCCCCACGCGATGATCGCGCGCCACCGTCTCGCGCGAGCGGTCCTCGGCGTAGCTCGTACGCGCGTAGCCCGAGAGTTCGAACGACAGGTCGTCCTGCTCCGAGGCGAACATCGGTTCCAGGCCGGCGGCGCCTCCCGCGGGCGCCAGCTCGCGTCGCAGACGCAACACCGCGGGATCGCTGGCTGCGGCCGGCGTGTCGGCCGTGAGCTGGTCTATGAACCGGCCGAGATCGGCGCGCGTCCATGGTCTCGTGAGGAGGAGCGCCGAGTTGACCGGGTAACTCGCGGCGAGGTCATCCACCAGGCGGTAGACCGGGCTCTCGACGGGGATCTCTTCCTGCGAGTGCCATGCCGCGTTCGCCGGGTCGCCACGGAAGAGCCAAGCGAGCGCCAGCAGGAGGAGCCGGGCGGGCGGGACGACGCGTGGGACTCGCATGCCGGGCGGGACGATACGCGAGTGCGTGTCGGCCGCGCCAGAGTGGGCGGCACGGGCACGAGTGGCCCCGTTGGATCGGCGCGCGGCGAGGGCCATTCCCCCCGCGGGCGACCCGCTCCATCGCCCTCGCCCGTGAGCTTCCTGAAACCATGGGCACGGCCCGGGCGTACCCTGAGCGTCCGAAGCTTCTCGCGCGCTCGGCGACCGGCTGCTCGCGGCCCGACTTCGGCCTCCCCGCCGACTCCCGCTCGTACCTTCCGGAGAATCCTCAAGGAGGCACCCTGATGCTCTCGATCCGCGGTCTCGTGAAGGTCTATCCCGGTCCGGTCGCCGCGCTCCAGGGCGTGGACCTCGACGTTCCCGTGGGCATGTTCGGGCTCCTGGGCCCGAACGGCGCCGGCAAGTCCACGCTCATGCGCGTGCTCGCGGGACTCCTCGAGCCCACGTCGGGCAGCGTGCACTTCGAGGGGCGCGACGCGCTCGCCGATCCTATGAGCGTGCGGCGCACGCTCGGCTACCTGCCGCAGGATTTTGGCTTCTACCCGCATCTCACCGGCGAACAGATGCTGCGCCACCTGCTCGTCTTGAAGGGTGTCACGAGCCCGCGCGGCCTCAGGGCTCTCACCGCCGAGCTTCTCGAGCGCGTGAACCTCACGTTCGCGGCCAAGCGCTCGGTCAAGGGCTGGTCGGGCGGCATGCGACAGCGGCTGGGCATCGCCCAGGCCATCGCGGGGAACCCCAAGCTGGTGATCGTGGATGAGCCCACCGCGGGCCTCGATCCCGAGGAGCGGCTGCGCTTCTACCACCTGCTCACCGAGCTGGCCGAGCA
>JAHFBX010000295.1 GCA_023249815.1 Candidatus Eiseniibacteriota bacterium | reverse complement strand
GTAGCGGATGCGCGGGGTGCCGGCCTGGTGGATGTCCATGAACGGCAGCCGCGTGGAATCCGGGTAGAACCGCCACAGCAGGTAGCCGCCATAGCTGAACGGGTTGAACGCCCGGCCGCGAACGTCGTGGCGCTCGATCCAGTCGCAGGCGCGGACGGGATACTGCCGCCAGACAAAGCCATACCCGAGCCCCACGTCAGGGCGGACGAGTTCCGGAAGCACGAGCAGCACGCACGCGAGCGCGCCGAGCAGCGCACGGCGAGCGGGCGGGCGAAGCGCTGCCGGGACGGCGAAGCCGGACGCGAGCGCGCCGAGGTCGCGCGCGAAGAACGGCGCCGCGCACGCGGCGAGGTAACCCACGAATCGCTGCGTCGTGAGCGCCTGCGGCAGGCACACGGCGAGGATCACGACTTCCGCCCAGTCCACACCGCTTCGCTTGGCTCGGCGCGCGGCCGCGACGAGCAGGAGCAGCAGGAACACCGGCAGCGCGTTCGCGAGGTTCACGCTCCAGTCGATGGGCTGGAGTTCGCCGATGGTCTTGTAGATGGGCTCATGGCGCCAGAAGCGGAAGTAGAGGAATGGCTGCGCCAGGCCCTCCCAGCCGAACGGGTTCACGAGACTCGCGAGCGCGCCCGCCAGCATCGGTGGCACGAGTCCCCAGCGGTCGCGCCGTTTCTCGCGCACGATGTCGTCGAGCAGGTAGCCGCCCGCGATCACGAACCCGAGGTAGTAGGAGACGTGCGCATTGGCCCACAGCATCGCGATGGGCACGAAACCCCACGCAAGCGACGTTGCCCGCCCCGAGCGGAGCGCGGCGCGGCGGGACTCGAGCAGCAGGAGCAGCGCACCGAGGAGCACGAGCGCGAACGTCTCCGGCCTCGCCTGCGAGCGCTGGCGCCAGAGCAGCGCGCTCCAGAGGAGCGCCAGCACAGTCACGACGCCGCGGGCTCCAGTCCGGCGCGCGGTGAGGAACAGCAGCGCGAACCCGGCGAGCGTCGTGAGCCAGCGCCACACGAAGATTCCCGCCACACCGCCCAGCTGCCAGAACGGCCACAGCGCGGCGCGAAACAGCCAGCTCGGAAGCACGTCGGACGCGCCGTGCGTGGGCCATGTCCAAAGCTGCGTGTGCGGTATCGAATGCGTCCGCCAGATCTCGCGGCCGACCGTCAGGTGCTGCCAGAGGTCGGGGTCGTAGATGCGGTAGGTCACCGCCGCCAGCACGCAGCACGCGGCGACCACGAGCAGCAAGGCATATGTGGCTCCGCGAAGCGGCAGAAGCGGCTCGGGTGCGGGCGCCGCGGGCGGCGCGGGTGACGCGGAACGACGGGCTCGGCGTCGGCTCATGGGCGAAGCGGTCTCGGTTGGCGTGCGCGCACCGGTCGCCCCGCCGCCGTCACACCCGTCCGCGAGCCTTGAGGATGGCCACGAACGAGCGGCCGCGGAGCTCGTCCACGGTGAGGCCCGAACGCTCGACGGCCTGCGCCTCGGTGATCGCACCCGACTGCACCGCGCGCAGGAAGTAGTTGAGCAGCCCCTGCCCTGTGGCCGCGTCGTCGAACACGTCGCCCACGAGTGTCGCCTGCGCGGCCTTGGCGACGAAGTTCTGGAGCCTGTCGCTCGCCGCGTCGAGGCCGGAGAGGAAGAACTCGTAGAGCGCCGCGTAGCGCGACACGAGTTGCGCTGGATGCAGGTCCCAGCCCTGGTAATAGCCGCCGGCGAGCGAGTGGCGCACGTCGTCGGCGTGGAGCCGCCACGCCGCGTGCACGCCGGCACGATTCTCGGCGTGCTGGGTCGTGGAGAGCTCGCCTCGGCCGGAGGCCGTGTGAACGGGAACGGGCAGGATGGCCGTGGACCCATCCGACAGCCACACGCCGGTGCCCGCGAACGCCACTTGCATCATGTGTTTGGCGAAGTCGCACACCGGGTGCCGCATGCGCTGCTCCGCCGCGGTGATCCCGAGCGACGCGATGTAGTCATACGTGCCGAAGTGCGCGGCTTGCAGCCGGCCGGCGGCAGCGGGGATCAGGCGAGGCAGCGCCGACATGCCGTTGGCGCCCAGCACGATCTGGGGTGTCTCGACCATGACCTCGAATCGCAGTGTGCCGTCGTCCAATCCCAGCTCGCGTTCGAGCGCCGCGAGGAGCGCCGCGAACACACTCACCTGCTCGACCACCGTGATCTTGGGCAGCGTCACCACGAAGCCCGGCGGCAGCTCCCCCGCCTCCTCGAGCAGCGTGGCGAGGAACAGCCGCAGCGTGCGCGTGCTGCGCGCGCGCAGCTCCTCCGTGAGCGGCTTCACGCGAATGCCAATGCACTCGGGAAGCGTGTCTGCCTTGTGTCCGCTCGCCACCTCGTGCGCCGCCGCGGCCACGTCGCGGTCCTCGTCGGCATCGGGCCGCGTGCCGTAGCCGTCCTCGAAGTCGATGCGGAAGTCCTCGACCGGTTCGCGCGCGAGCTTGTCGGTGACGCGCTCGTGAACCGCCGGGGCGATCAAGCCCAGGCCCAGCGCCGCGTCGAGTGCGGGCGCATCCGGCGCATACGTGGCCATGGCCCGCCGCGCCACCTCGCCCAGCTTGGCGGCGGTGTCGGCGCGAAACAGGTGACCACCGCCGTAGACCACGTGCACCGGTTGCCGGCGCGGCGCGTCACCCGGGTGAAGCGCCATGTGCGCGAGGTTCGCCGGTCGCAGCGAGTCGAGCAGTGCCAGCAGCGCGGGCGGCAATGCGACCTCGAGCGGCGTGTTCAAGCGGGGCCCATCATCGCGCGTACTTCCAGTGCCGGCGCTTGCCCTCGGCGATCCACTCGACGGAGGTGGCGATGCGCCTGGCGCGCGTGGCCTCCTGCTTGGCTTCGAGCACCCACTCCAGGTAGTCGCGCTTCGCACTCGGCGGAAGGCCGTCCCAGGTCGCGAGCGCTTTGCGGTTCTTCGCGAGCGCGGCCTTGAGATCGCGAGGCATCTTGAGCACCGCGCGCGGCTTCATCGCGCGCTTCACGGTCGTGCCCGCCTCGTTCAACGCCATCGCCTTCTTCACATGGCCCGCGAGCACGCGCTTCGCGGGCAGGTCCTTCACGGAGGTGAGGCGTCCGAACTGACCCATGGCGTCGTCCAGGTCGCGCCCGCTCCTGTCCAGGATGAGCTTTCCCTTCCAGAACCCGAACGTGGCGTGCTGCTTGAACGCCGCCATGCCGCACAGCAGGCCGTGGTACTCGAACGACGGCATGCTCCACTTGAGCGTCTCCTGCACGTCGGGACAGCTCTCGTGCACCACGGCGCGCAGGTGATTCAGGATCGGGCGCGCGAACTCTGGTGCACGCGCGATGTAGGCGTCGATGCGCTTGTCCTGCTTGCCCATGGGAGCACCTCTCGGCCGGCGGCGAAGGGGCGCTCGCTCCAGCGCCCCGCATCCGGTCAGCATGCCGCAAGCGCGCGTGGCGGACAATCGGCGCCGGGTCGGCGCACGAGCAAGCCGGGCTAGAGCAGCTGCCGCGCCCGGAAGCTCACCGTGCCGCGCGCGGCCACGATGACGTGGTCCAGCACGCCGATCCCCACCAGCTCTCCCACCTCGAGCAGCCGCCGGGTGATGGACAGGTCCTCCTCGCTCGGCTCGGGGTCGCCGCTCGGGTGGTTGTGCACGAGCACGACGCTCGCCGCGGAGTGGAGGATCGCGGGCAGAAACACCTCGCGCGGATGGACGATGCTCGCGTTCAGGGACCCGATGCTCACCGTTTCGCGGCGCTCGAGCTCGTGCCTGGCATTGAGCAGCAGCACCACGAAATGCTCGCGACGCGCGCGCGGCAGGTCGCGGACGTGGGCGAGCACGTCCTCCGGACCGCGGATCGGTGCGCGGCACGTTGGCCGGTCGTGCGCGCGGCGGCCCAGTTCGAATGCCGCCACGAGCGCGGCGGCGCGCGCCGGACCCACGCCCGAGAGCCCGAGCCAGCGGGCGAGCGGCCAGGTCGCGAGCCCGGACGGGTGTTGGCGCGCCAGCTGCCGGCCCATGCGCAGCGCGCTCCGGCCAGCCGTGCCCGAACCGAGCACGAGCGCCAGCAGCTCGGCGTCCGCGAGCGCGGCGGGCCCCTGTTCGCGCAGCCGTTCGCGGGGGCGGACGGCGTGCCCGTCGGCGACGGCCGCAGGTTCTGGAGGTGTCAGGTCGTCCACGTCCGTGTCAGGACCTCCGCGGGGCGGTGGCGCGCGCTTCACTCCATGGGCGCGGCGCTGCGATAATCTGTGGCCCGAGGGCGGCGCTC
>JAHFBX010000294.1 GCA_023249815.1 Candidatus Eiseniibacteriota bacterium | reverse complement strand
CGCGTCACGTCATCAGTGAGCAGCCGGGCGAACGTGCGGAGCAGGCCACCGCTCGCCTGTGGGCCCGCGTCCAGGCCGAGCGAGCGCTCGACTTCCTGCGGCGTGAGTCCGGTCTCCACCGCCAACTCGGTGAGCAGCACGCGTCGCTCGGCGCCGGATTCCTCGAGCGACAGCTCGAGGCCGGCGCGATTGCGGGGGATGTGCGTGTACAGGTAGCGGCCGACGATGCCCGAGAGCGAGACGATGACCATGGCGAGCATGCCGAGACCAATGAGTCCGTCGAATCGCCAGCCGGCGTGCACGGCGGCGATCACCGGCAGCGACAGCCCCATCACGATGTGCACGTCGAGCCAGCGGCCAACGGGGCCTGTCCACGCCAGCCAGCGCGCTTTCTTCCGGAACGGGTAGGCCCACATGAACAGGAACAGGGTGAGCGCGAGCGCCCCGAACGCGAGCCCGAGCGGTCCGGACGACTTGAGCACCGGGTGGAGCGGGTGGCGCAGGCGCTGCGCCAGCGGCAGCACGTAATAGGGGAGCCCCCAGGCGGTGACGAGGCTGGGAATCGTCAACAGGATGGTGAGCGGCAGGCCGCCGCCCGGGGCATGGCTCGCAGTGGGCTCGGCCCGAGGGACGACTTTCGGGCCCGCCCGCCGCATCGTGGCGGCATTGGCCGCGCTCGCGGAGCCGTGCATTCTGAGCGGATCGGTGGCCAAAATGCACCCTCACGGGTCGGGGAGCCGACCACGTCTCGGTCGATTCGAGTCGAACAGCGATCGCTTGCGGCGAGAGCGAGGCGCGGCTGCAAGACTGGTGCCGTGCACGGGCCCCTGAACAGCCCTCCTTTGGTACCAGCACGCGGGTCATCAGCGCGGGAGGGCGCGCGCGAAAGCAAGTGAGTTCGAGCGACGAAGCGATGTAGCGGCGTTTGCGGAGCGCGCTAAGCAACTGCGCGCGCTTCGATTCGCGACCGGTGGTGTCCCGTCTGGGGCGGTGTTAGCTTGGGCCGCCATGGCCAAGAAAAAACGCAGCATCGGCGTGATCGGCGTGCCCATCGACCTCGGGGCAGGCCGCCGCGGCGTCGACATGGGCCCGTCCGCCATTCGCATCGCCGACCTGGAGAAGCGCCTGGAGGATCTCGGGCACAAGGTCGAGGATTACGGCGACCTGGACGTGATGATCCCCGAGACGCAGAAGGTGGGCACCGGCAAGCTCCGCTACAAGAAGCCCATCCTGTCCGCCTGCCGCGACCTCATGAAGGGCGTGGAGAAGTGCCTCGGCGAGGGGCGCATGCCGCTGGTCCTGGGCGGCGACCACAGCATCGCCATCGGCTCGGTGGCGGGCTCGACGAACTTCTACGCGCGGAAAGGCGAGTCGCTCGGGTTGATCTGGTTCGACGCGCATGGCGACGCGAACACGCCCGAGACCACGCCAAGCGGGAACATCCATGGCATGTCACTGGCGGTCTCGTTGGGCTTCGGAGACACGGACCTCGTGCACCTCGGAGGGCGCGCTCCAAAGGTTCAGCCGCGGAACACTGTGCTCATCGGTATCCGCGACCTGGATCCCGGCGAGCGCGACTTCCTGAAGAAGAGCGGCGTGACCTGCTACACGATGCGCGACCTGGACGAGCGCGGCATGCGCGACGTGCTGGACGAGGCCATCCGGCTCGCGAGCGACGGCACTGCGGGCATTCACCTGTCGTTCGACCTCGACGTGGTGGATCCCGAGGACGCGCCCGGCACGGGCACGCCGGTGTGGGGTGGCATCAGCTACCGCGAGGCGCATCTCGCGATGGAGATGTTCAACGACCGCGCGAACATCGTGGCGCTCGACCTGGTCGAGGTGAACCCCGTCCTCGACAGCCAGAACATGACCGGCATCCTGGCGGCGGAACTGGCCCAGAGCGCGCTGGGTAAGACGATCCTGTAGCGCGCGACGGATCGTGCTCCCCGTGGACTGAAGCCTCAGGCGGCGAGTCGCGTGCCGGGGGTCTCGCTCGCGCCATCGCCTGAGCCATCGCCCGAGCCATCGCCCGAGCCGTCGCGCGGCCGCCGGGCCCCGGCGAACAGCCGCGCGAGCAGGCACAGGAACGCGGCCACGCCGAACGCCCACGGGATGCGCTTGTCCACGCGCGTGACGCCCCGCCGCAACTCGAGCGTCGCCGCGCGCAGGTCATCCATGCTCGCGCCCGAGCCGCGCACCCGGACGTAGTACCCACCGGCCTTCGGCACGTCGAACGTGGCGAGGCTCGTGCGCGTGAGGACGATGGACGCCTCGTCGTCGCGGCTGCCGAGGAATCCCTTCACGTTCCACAGCGCCTTGCCCGCGTCGTCCTCGAGCGCCAACTCGTAGCGTCGCCGTGAGGAGCCGAGCGGCGCGTGCGAGGCGTTCAAAATGAAGCGAAGCGGGTTCATACCCGGCTCGAGGTGGAACGGGCCGAGCCGCGCATCGGTGGAGGAACCGCGCGCTCCCTCGAGTTCGCGTGTGACGTCGAGCATGAGCGCACGCGTGCCCGAGCCGTAGAGCGTGCCGAGGCCGTAGCCGATGGCGATGACGGCGAAGACGACGAGACCCCAACCACTCCAGCGCTCGACCGGATGCACGGGAATACCGGCGCGCGATCGCGCGAGGGCGTCCTGGCGTGCGCGTTCCATCCAGTGGAGTGGCTCGTCGCGAGGCGGGGTCATGGTCTCGTTTTCGGCGAGAGCTTCGGATCACTGAAGCCCCGCTCGGCGACAGGGTCGGAATCCTCGCCCCACGCGCCGGCCGCGGTGTGGCGCGCGATCAGGGGTCGGCACACGCCGCGGCACGGTCGAGCAGCAGCCTGCGCTCGCGGGCGTTGCGCGTCAGCGACGCCGCGCGTTCGAACTCGACGCGCGCCTCGTCCTTGCGGCCGAGCTTCGCGAGGAAGTCACCGCGCACGCTCGGCAGGTGGTGGTAGCCCACGAGCGCCTCGGCGTTCGCAAGCACGTCCACCAGCGCCAGGCCTGCGGCCGGGCCGATCGCCATGCCCACCGCCACCGCCCGGTTCAACTCCACCACGGGAGAGGGCGCGGACAACGCGAGCGCTTCGTAAAGCGCCGCGATCCGCGGCCAATCCGTCGCGTCCGCGGTCCTGGTCGAGCAGCAGGACCGGCTCGCCGCCGGGGCCGGTGCGTGCGGCCGTGCGCGACGCCTGGATCTCCATCAGCGCCGCGAGTCCGTGTGCCTCGGGCTCCTCGGGAACGAGCTCGGCGAGGATGCGCGCGAGCCGCAGCGCCTGGTCGCAGAGCGTCGGGCGCATCCAGTCATCGCCCGCGGTCGCGGAGTAACCCTCGTTGAAGAGGAGGTAGAGCACCGCCAACACGGACGACAGCCGCTCCGCGCGCTCGGCCGCAGGCGGCAGCTCGAACGGGGCGCGTGCCTAGGCGAGCGTCTTCTTCGCGCGCACGATGCGCTGGCCGATCGTCGTGGACGGGACGAGGAACGCCCGCGCGATCTCCTCGGTCGTGAGACCGCCGAGGAGTCGGAGCGTGAGCACGACGCGTGCGTCCTCGGAGAGGACGGGATGACAGCAGATGAACATGAGCCGGAGGAGGTCGTCGCCGACCGTTTCGGCTTCCGCCTCGGCGACCTCGCGTTCGCTCGTCGGGCGCAGGGCCTCGATCTCGGCGCCGATCGCGTTCTGCTTCTCCTCGAACCGGCGGCCCCGTCGCAACACGTCGATCGCGCGGCGTTTCGCGGTCGCCATGAGCCACGCTCCGGGATTCTTCGGGATGCCCGACTCGGGCCAGCGCTCGAGCGCCGTCACGAGCGCGTCGTGCGCCAGGTCTTCTGCGTGGCCGACGTCACGCACGATGCGCGTCAGGCCCGCGATCAGCCGGGCGGATTCGATGCGCCAGACTGCCTCGATCGCGCGATGGGGGTCGGAGGTCGCCACGACCCACGATGACACCATCGCGGGTCATGGCGCGCAACTCCGGTCAACGCGTCGCGAGCGCGCCTCTCACTTCGACGCCTCCACCTGCTGGTTCCAGGTTTTCGCCCTCGCATCGCCGCCCAGGAACGTCAGCACGGTCCTGGCCAGCTCGGGAGCGAGGAAGATGTCGTAGTGCGTGCAGTCGGGCAGGATCGCCAGCCGGCTCCGCGACTGGTTCTCGCGCCCCCAGCCCGCGTCCTTCAATCCGCCGCCCAGGAGCTGGAAGAACTTCACCTCGTGCTCGGGGCGATACATGTCGCTGTCGCCGTAGATCAGCATGACAGGCATCGTG
>JAHFBX010000293.1 GCA_023249815.1 Candidatus Eiseniibacteriota bacterium | reverse complement strand
ACCAGGTGGATTCGATCCGCGCGCCGCTACTCGTGGGCCAGGGGAAGAACGACCCGCGCGTCACGCTCGCGAACGCGGACGCCATGGTGAAGGCGCTGCGCGACAAGGGGCGTGACGTCACCTACGTCGTCTACCCCGACGAGGGCCACGGTTTCGCACGGCCGGAGAACGCCATGGACTTCTATGGCCGCGTCGAGGAGTTCCTCGCCAAGCACTTGGGCGGCCGCGCCGAACGCTGGCAGCCGCAGACCGGAGCGACGGCGGAACTGCATTGAAGCCGCTGGCGCGGGCCGCGTGCGTCGTGGCGCTCCTCGCCCCGCTCGTTTCGGAGGCGAGCGGCGCCACCGCTTCGCCTGCGGTCGCGGCCGCCCGCGAGGCGCGCACCTGGCGGCAGTCGCACGAGCGCGACATCCTCCACGAGTTCGTGGCGCTGCTCGCGATCCCCAACGTGGCCCGTGACCGTCCCGGGATCGAGCGGAATGTCACCGCACTCACGGCCATGCTCGAACGTCGCGGTCTGGACGTGCGCGTGCTCCGCTTGGACGACGCGCCGCCCATCGTCGTGGCTGACCTCCGGGCGCGAGGCAGGGCCCGCACGATCGCGTTCTACGCCCACTACGACGGACAGCCCACCGACACGCTGAGCTGGAACGGCCTGCCGTGGACGCCCGTGCTGCGCGACGCCGCGGGTCACGAGCAGCCGCTCGACGGCGCCCGAGCGCTTGATCCGGAGTCCCGGCTGTTCGCGCGCTCCTCGGGCGACGACAAGGCGCCCATCCTCGCCCTGCTCGCCGCGCTCGACGCGATGCGCGCGGCGAAGCGCGCGCCGGTGTTCAACCTGCGACTGGTGTTCGAGGGGGAGGAGGAGGCGGGCTCGCCCCACCTGAGCACGTACATGGAACGCTACCCGGACGTCTTGCGACCGGACGCGTGGCTCATCTGCGATGGCCCCGTCCATCAGAGCGGACGGCCGCTCCTGGGCTTCGGGGCGCGCGGCACCACGAGCGTGGACCTCACGGTCTATGGCCCCGTGAAAGGCCTGCACGACGGCCACTATGGGAACTGGGTCCCGAATCCGATCTCACGCCTGGCGCACCTGCTTGCCAGCCTGCGAGACGACGCCGGCCGTGTGACACTCCCCGGTTACCTGGACGAGGTCGTGCCGCCGAGCGAGGCCGAGCGGAAGGCACTGGCCGCGATTCCGGACGTGGAGACGTCGCTTCGGGGCGAGTTCCAGATCGGCGGCGTGGAGGGCGCGGGCGAGGCGCTGAACGAGACGCTGCTCCGGCCCGCCATCAACATCCGGGGCTTCCAGTCGGGCAGCGTCGGCGCGCATGCCACGAACACCATCCCGACCGAGGCCCGCGCTTCGATCGACTTCCGGCTCGTGCCCGCGCAGACGCCGGCCTCGGTGCGCGCCCACCTCGAGCGCCACCTGCGCACGCTCGGCTGGACGCTCGTCGACGCCGCGCCGGACTCGGCCACGCGCGTGACGCACGACCGGCTCGTGCGCCTCGCGTGGGGTGCCGGCTACCCGCCCGCGCGCACGTCGCTCGACGCCCCGTTCTCGCTCGAGGTCGCTGCCGTGCTGGGTACGCTCGGGCGCGACCCGGTGCGCACGCCGACGCTCGGCGGCAGCGTGCCCATGTATCTCTTCCAGCAGGCGCCTCGCGGCACGCCGGCGATCATCCTGCCGATCGCGAATCACGACGACAACCAGCACGCGCCGAACGAGAACCTGCGGCTCCAGAACCTGTGGGACGGGATCGAGACGTTCGCCGCGCTGTTCGCCGCGCTCCGGCCCTGAGCGCCGGCAGGCACGCAGGGCTCGCGCCGAGGGCTACCGCGGCCCGCTCCCCCACTCGCACTCGTCCATCTGGCCGAGCGACCCGATCGGGGGTCCCGGTGGCAGTTCCGGCGGGGCGCCGGGTGCCGCGAGCGCGCCAACGGGCGGCGCCGCGGGTCGCGCGAGCCAGCGTTCGATGTCGCGAGCGAGCAGCTCACGGAGCGATCGATCGGCGGGCTCACCCGCGCGCGCGCCGCGTGCGAGCCCCGCGGCGAGACGTCGGAGCGTCGACTCGAGCGCCGCGCGCACGGCGGGTGTCTGGGCGGATGACGCGGCGAGCAGGAGTCGCCGCACCGCGGCGGCCTGGACGGCGCGGCGCACCTCGCGCAGCCGTGCGGGGCCTGGGGCAGCAGCGTCGAACACCCGGCGCGTGATGGCGTCCAGGACGTCCTCCACCCCGGGCATGGCCGGGTCGCGCCGGTGAAAATCCGCGAGACGCGCGAGCCGCTCACTCGGGAGCAGCACGCCGATCGCGTGATCCGCGGCTGCTCCCGCGGCGCCGAGCGCGTCGAACATGGGACTCGTGCGACCGGCCAGGAACTCATGCCGCGGCGGGTACTCCACGGACACCGGGGCGAGCAGTGCCAGCAGTGGCTCGGGCAGATCCAGCTCGGTCGGGTTGAGCGTCGCGAGCACGGCGTCGAGCGCCGCGCGCTGGCGGTCAGCGGGAACGGCGTGGGCACCGCTCGAACCATCGCCGCGCACGCTGTAGGCGTAGTCGAGCCCGCCGACCGACTTGGCCGCCGCCTCGAGCTGGTAGCGCTGGTGGAAGTAGAGCGGCATGAGCACTTCGGCGAGCGAGCCGAGCGGAGCGCCCGGGACGAGGTTCCGCTCGCCGAAGCGGGCGAGCGCCGTGCGCCGCACGGCCATCTCAAGTCCGAGCCGCGCCACCGGGTCGGGGCCGTTGTCCCACATGGCGGCGAGCGGATGGGCGGCGCCGGCGGGCCGCGTGTCGGGATCCGTCACGTAGAGGTAGCCGCGCTCGCGATTCTCGCGCAGGATGGCCGCGAGCCCGTCGCGCTCGGCCTCGGGGTTCGCGAACGTGGCGTAGGCGTAGCGCACCTGTTGCACGTCCCACGCGCCCACACCCACGCCATACGCGTGCGAGAAGTCGAGCGAGCCGTCGGCCGCGACGCGCACGTCGGGCGCCGGGTAGTCCATGACCGAAGCGCGGTCAGCGTACGTGCTGGCGGCGAAGTTGTGGTTGAAGCCGAGCGTGTGCCCGACCTCGTGCGCCGCGAGCTGGCGGATGCGAGCCAGGCTCAGCTCCACGGGATCGTCCTTGGCGCCCGTCCCGGTGTGCTCGGCGCCGGCGAGCCCCTCGAAGATCAACCGATCCTGGCGGATGCGCAGCGAGCCGAGCGTGACATGCCCCTTCAGCATCTCGCCGGTGCGCGGGTCGACGATGCCGCCGCCATAGGACCAGCCGCGGGTGGCGCGATGCACCCACTGGATGACGTTGTAGCGCACGTCGAGCGGGTCGGCATCCACCGGCAGCAGCTTGACCTGGAACGCGTCCTCGAACCCGGCGGCCTCGAACGCGCGCGCCCACCACGAGGCGCCTTCGACGAGCGCGCTGCGGATGGGCTCCGGCGCGCCCGGGTCCACGTAGTAGACGATGGGCTTGCGGGCCTTCGAGCGCGCCGCGGACGGCTCCACCTTCTCCAGCCGATGCCGCACGATCCAGCGCTTCTCGAGTTCGGCGCCCACCGGTGTGGCGTAGTCCGCGAACATGACCTCGAACGAGCCGCAGCGCGCGTCCCATGCCCGCGGGCGGTAGCCGTCGTCGGGCAAGCGCACGAGCGAGTGGTGCTGCGACAACGTGATCGCCTGCGGCGTGGGCGCGGTGGCTCGCACCTCGGGACCGGGCTCGTCGCCGGAGAACGTGAGCAGCGCCTCGAACTCGAGATTGTCGGGGAAGCTCTTGCACGCGGACGGATCCAGCACGCTGCGATCCTTGTCGAGCGAGAAGCTCCCCTGCCCCGCCGCCTTGAGCACCGCGATGGAGCCGTGCGCGTCGCGCACGAGGAACGGCGTCAGGTCCACGAGCAGCCGGCCATCCGGTGCCTCGGCGATCACCTCGCCCGCCCACAGCACCGAGCTCGCGAACGACTCGCGCACGGCGCGGCGCTCGAGGCTGTCGGGCGAGAGCGCGCGGTAGCGCAGGTTCTGTTGCTCGATCAGCACGCGTGCGCCGACGCGGCGGAACGCGACCACGCGCGTGTCGCCCAACTGGCCGCGGTCGAGCCCCACCGGGTTCGAGCCGAGCCCGGTGCGGATGCCCTCGAGATAGAGGTACTGGCCGCACTCGCCGCGCGGACCCTGCGGTTTCGGCAGCTCGAGCAGGAGCTTCCCGGCTCGGGCATCGAGGTGCGTCACGAGCAGCCCGGACCGGAGCGCCAAGCC
>JAHFBX010000036.1:10009-13410 GCA_023249815.1 Candidatus Eiseniibacteriota bacterium | reverse complement strand
GGGGGCCGGCCTTAGGTATGCAGGGTAGAAGGAGAGGCCTAAGAGCTTGATGACCGTTTCGGCTACGTAGGAGGTCGTCAGAAAGGTGTCGGCCGTTGGGTGGACACCGACCAATGAGAGGCGATTGGCGGCGAGCGCTACTGGAGTTGGAAGAGGTAGGTCTTGAAACGGCATGTCTCTCTGTCCGGCGCCTAGTCCCGTGGGAAATCCGATCCCGAATCGAGGAGGGCGGTCGCGTAGCCTGTGGTCGATGACCCAAGAACGATCTGTGAAAGTCTCGGGGAACTCGTTTGCGATTGCAAATTCGCGAATCTCAGATACAAGGCATCAAATGTACTTAGCGGGAGATCTCCGGACAGAGGGAGCCTGAAGCAGTGAAGGGCGCCCACTCAGAAGTGCTCGTCATCCCCCACGACCGGCGCGGGCTGCCCGCCGAGCACTTGGTCCCAAGGGCCCCTGCGCCAGTTGTCTGGTCGTGGGGACTCGCAGAGCCACGGGGGCAACTCCATCAACAGATATCGCGAGAGTGCCTGCGCATAGGGCTCGTACATGCGGCGCAGCGCCGTCAACCGCCGCTCGAACTCGGGCGAGCTTCCCATGGCGGCATGGGTCTGCCCGAGGTACGCCGCGAGCTGCGTGAGCTCCGCTTGCGGCAGGCGATCCCGCCCACCGGGCTCGTAGCGCGACACGAAGATCTGCATCACGTCCACCAGCGCGTGCCGGGCCATGGCGAACGTCAGCTTGGCCTGCGGCTTGGACGTCGGATCAGACCCCGCCAGCAGCAGCGCGCACGAGTCGAGGATGGCGGTGAGCGCCGAGAGCCAGGATTGGTTGCTGTGCTGCGAACGGTAGTAGGCGAGCTGCGGGTACGAGATGTGGGTCTCCAGCAGTTGCGCCGACCAGCGCTCCCAATCGCGCAGCGCGGCGTCCTTCATGGCGTCGCCACCGATCGACTGGAATCGCGCCATGAACTCCGCCGCAGTCGGAGCTGAGCCCGCTCGCGCGTCCAGCATCGAGATGGCGATCTCTCGCTGCGAGAATGCCGAGTAGAGCGTGGGCAGGTAGCCGATCACGGTGCCCAGAAACGCGAATCCCATCCCGGCCTCGAGCACCGACAGGCCTCGCCCCAAGTTTGTGGCGGGCGTGATGTCGCCGAAGCCCAACGTGAAGAACGTCTCGCCACTCAGGTAGACGAGCGTGCCCAGCCGCTCAAGTGGCAGACCCGCGACTCCGCGCGCCGCCTGCTGCAGCAGCGCGAACGCCACGATCAGCCCCACGGCCCAGCACGCGAGCAACAGGATCAACGAGAGCGGGCCGTACACGCCGAGCAGTGATTCCCGCTGCGAGAGCTTCCCAATCCTGCGGGCGATCGCACGCCACGCCCGCCAGGTGACGAGGTAGAAGTAGCGCGTGAAACGGACGCGGCGGCCGATGCGCCGCGGGACGAGCATGGTCTCGAACGCGTCCCACAGCACGAACAGCACGAGCGCCGCGCCGGTGAGTCCGACCAAGAGGGGAGCGAGCATCGTCCCGTGAGACTGGCGCGCGGCCGCCGTGCTGTCCAACGCCGCCGGGGGCGCCAAGCCACCGCCATCACCGCGCCACTGGCGCGCGGCCGCCGCGCCGCGTATTCCTTCCGCCATGCTCAGTCGCTTCGTGCCGGACCTGGCCGATATCCGCGCCCTCGTGCGCCTTGCGATTCCCATCGCAAGCGTGCAGGTGGGGCTCATGCTCATGGGCGTCGTGGACACGATCATGCTCGGCCACGTGTCGTCACGCGAGCTGGCGGCCGGCGCGCTCGGAACGCTGGTCATCTACGGCTTCTCGGGGTTCGCGATGGGTGTGCTGTGGTCCGCCGACCCGATCGTGTCGCAGGCATTGGGAGCTCGCGATCACGAGGCCGCCGCTCTCGGTGTTCAGCGCGCGCTGGTGCTGGCCGTGATCCTCGGCGCGGCGTCGAGTCTCGCGTGCATCCCGGCCGAGTGGATCTTCAAAGCACTGCGGCAACCGCCCGACGTGATCCCGCGCGCCACGGCGTTCGTGCATGTGTCGGCGGTCGGGCTCATGCCGATGCTCCTGTTCATCACGCTCCGCCAGTGCCTGCAGGCCATGAAGCGCACGCAGGCGGTGGTGGGCGCCATCATCGTCGGGAACCTGGTCAACGCGGGACTCAATTGGATCTTCGTGTTCGGAAACTGGGGCGCGCCGGCATTGGGCGTGGTGGGCTCGGCGATCGCCACACTCATCGCGCGCTTCGTCATGCTCGGCCTCGCGCTGGTGCTCGCAAAGGCCGAGCTCGGGCCGATGCTCACTCCCTGGCGCAAGGCCGCCACGGCGCGCGCACCGCTGCTGCGCACGCTGCGACTGGGCCTGCCGATCGGCGCCCAGAACTCGGTCGAGTTCGTGACGTTCGCCTCGATCTCGGTGTTTGCCGGCTGGTTCGGCGCGGACGCCATCGCCGGACACCAGGTGGCGATCAACCTGGCCTCACTCATGTACATGGTGCCGCTCGGCGTGGGCAGCGCCGCGTCCGTGCTCGTGGGTCGTGCCATCGGCGCGGACGACCTGCCGCACGCGCGCCGCGTGGCGGCGAGCGCGCTGCTCGTGGGCATCGCCTACATGATCGTGTCAGCGTGCGCGCTGCTCGCGTTCCCGGGTGCGTTCGCGGCCGGCTACACGTCGGTGGCGAGCGTCGTGGCCGTGGCTTCGCTGCTCATCCCCATCGCGGGGCTGTTCCAGGTGTTCGACGGCATGCAGGTGGTGGCGGCCGGCGTGCTGCGAGGCGCCGGCGACACGCGCGCGTCACTCATCTCCAACGTGCTCGGATTCTGGTTGATGGGCATGCCGGTGAGTCTGTGGCTCGGCTTCAAGGCCGGGCTCGGCGTGGTGGGACTATGGTGGGGCTTCGTCGCGGGCCTGGCCGGGGTGGCGCTTTTCCTCGTGCTGCGCATCCGCTGGCTGCTCCTTCGCCCGGTGCAGCGCGTGCGGATGGACGGCTAGCCGCTTTCGGCGTTACACGCCGCGCCGGACCGCTCCTGCACGCCCCGTGCTCACTGTGCGAGACTGACACCCAACCGCGGAGGACCCCTCTGTGCGCTGGTCGTTCCGACTTGCCACGATCGCCGGCATTCGCATCGAGGTGCACGTCACCTTCCTGCTCATGGTGGGAGGGCTGGCGCTGTTCCGGAGCGGCACGAACCCGGTGTGGTTCACGGTCAGCGAGCTGCTGCTCGTGTTCCTGTGCGTGCTGCTCCACGAGTTGGGCCACGCGCTGGCGGCGCGCCACTACGGCATCCAGACGCGCGAGATCGTGCTGCTCCCGATCGGCGGTGTGGTACGCCTGGAGCGCATGCCCGAGAAGCCCATGCAGGAAGTGGTGGTAGCACTCGCGGGCCCGGGCG
>JAHFBX010000036.1:2019-9999 GCA_023249815.1 Candidatus Eiseniibacteriota bacterium | reverse complement strand
TTTCCCATGGACGGTGGGCGGGTGCTGCGCGCCTCGCTCGCGTTCGCCATGCCGTTCGCGCGCGCCACGCGCATCGCCGCGCAGGTCGGCCAGGGCTTCGCCATGCTGTTCGCGGTGGTCGGCGTGTTCGTGTTGCGGAGCCCGGTGCTCGTGTTCGTGGCGCTGTTCGTGTTCATGGCTGCGGGAGAGGAGCGCGCGTTGGTCCAGACGCGCGCGTCGCTGTCCGGGCTTCCGGTGTCGGCGGCCATGGTGACGGCGTTCATGTCGGTCGAGACACGGCACGAGCTCCAGCACGCGGTGGATCTGATGCTCGCCGGCGATCAGCAGGACTTCCCGGTGCTTGAGGGCGGGCGCTACCTGGGCATGCTCGCGCGCGCGGGTCTCATCCAGGGCCTGCGCGAAGAGGGCCCGACCGCACCGGTCGGCCGCGTGGTGCGCCTGGACGTGGAACCGGTCGAGGCATCGTGGCCGCTGGAGCGGGCACTCCAGTTCATGCGCGCGGGGCGGCACTCCGCGGTGCCCGTGGTGATGCGCGGGCAGCTCGTGGGGTTGCTCACGCTCGAGAACGTGAGCGAGCTGATGATGGTGCAGGAAGCCCGGCAGCGCCATGCGGGGGTGGCCTGAACGTCCGCCGCCAGTGGCCGCGGTTGCATGCGCGCTGGGTGCTCCCGTTCGTGTTCCTGGTCGGAGCGTTCGTGCTGTGGCGCGGCGCGAGTATCCCGCGCTGGCGGCAACTGTCGCCGGGGCTCGAGTTCGCCATCTTCAGAGGCGAGCCCTATTGCCGGCGCGGCTCGGCGGCCATCGCGGCGCTGCGACTCGACCCCGAGCGCATCCGGCTGCGTGTGCGCCATTACTCGCAGGTTGACGCGGCGGAGCCGCCCGACGTGGTGCAGTGGCAGCGCCAGACGCGCGCGGTCGCCGTGTTCAACGCCGGTCAGTTCTACCCGGACTGGCGTTACATGGGACTCCTCGCGAGCGGCGGGCGGTGGCTGTCGCGGCAGGCGCACATCGGTTACCACGCGGCACTGGTGGCGGATCGCCGTGGCCCCGGCGAAGGCGGGCATGTATTGGACCTGGCGGCGATCTCCATCGCGCCCGAGTCGCTGGCGTGGAACGAGGTGGCGCAGTCGTACATGTTGTTCGACAGCACGGGCTCGCTTCGCGTGCGGAGGAGCGAGCGCATCGCCAATCGCACGGTGGTGGGCGAGGACCGTCACGGGCGGCTGGTGGTGCTGGTGAGCGAGGGCGCCTACACGCTCGCCGACCTGGCGTTCGTGCTGCAGAAGTCGCCGCTCCACCTGCGCCACGCCATGAGCATGGACGGCGGTCGCGAAGCCGAGCTGGTGGTGACGCGCGGCGACTTCCGCTACGCGTCGTTCGGCAAGTGGGAGAAGGCCGACGTGCACCCCTCGGCGCCGGCTGCGAACGTGCCGCTGCCCACCGTGATCACCGTGGAGCTTCCGTGAGGGCGAGCTTCCCATGCGCGGTGTGCGGCCGTCCGATCACGCGCCGGCCGCCGAATGCCAGGCGGCCCCGGCACCTGACCTGCCCGCGCTGCCGCTACATGATCTACGACTACCCGCGCTCGGCCGCGGGCATGCTGGTGGTGAAGCGCGGCCGCGTGCTGTTGCTCGAACGCGCGCACGCGCCGCGCGTGGGCTACCTGGACGTGCCGGGCGGGTTCATGGAGGCGAACGAGTCGCTCGAGGGCGCTGCCCGCCGCGAGCTTCGCGAAGAGACCGGCTTGACGCTCGGCCCAGCCGAGTGGCTCGGGTTCTACTGGGACACTTACTTCATCAAAGGCTTCGGGCGTTTCCCGGTGATGAACTTCTACTTCGCCGGTCACTGGCGCCGCGGCGAGCCACGCGCCGCCGACGACGCGGCGAGCGCCGCATGGGTGCCGCTCGCCACGCTGTCCGGCCTGCGCAAGCGTTTCGCGTGGGCTCACATGACGCCGCTGCTGCGCGATCTCGCGAGGTGGGCGAAGCGTGGTTGAGGCTTCAGGGCCGGCCCTGCGGCGTGTATGCTCCGTCCATCGACCGCACGGCCACACCTCAAATGTATAGGAGCGAGTCATGAACCCTCCCCAGGAACAGGCCACGCTGACCGGTACGACCGGCTCGACCACGGCTCCCACGATCAAGATCTTCGTCGGTGGCCGCTGGGTGGACTCGACGGCCAAGACCACGGGCGAGGTGCGCAACCCCGCCACGAACGAGCTGCTCGCGCGCGTGCCCATGGGTGGCGCCGACGACGTTGACCGCGCCGTCAAGGCGGCACTCGCGGCCTATCCCGCGTGGCGCGCCACGCCACCCGTCAACCGCGTGCGGCCCATGTTCAAGTTCCGCGAGCTGCTCGAGAAGAACTTCGACGACATCGCGCGCATCGTCACCAGGGAGCACGGCAAGACGCTCGACGAGTCACGTTCGAGCGTGCGGCGCGCGGTGGACAACGTCGAGCTGGCGTGCGGCATCCCGTCGCTCATGCAGGGGATGGGGCTCGAGGACATCGCCACCGGCATCGACAGCCAGTTCTTCCGCCAGCCCATGGGCGTGTTCGCGGCGATCACGCCGTTCAACTTCCCGGCCATGGTGCCGATGTGGTTCCTGCCGCATGCCATCGCCTGCGGCAATACGTTCCTCGTCAAGCCGAGCGAGCGCGTGCCGCTGTCGCAGATGCGCATGTTCGAACTCCTACACGAGGCCGGGTTCCCGGACGGCGTGGTGAACCTGGTGCATGGCGCCAAGGAAGCCGTGGACGCGATCCTCGACCACCCGGGCATCGCGGGCGTGTCGTTCGTCGGCAGCTCGCCGGTGGCGCAGTACATCTATAGACGCGGTGCGGAGAAGGGGAAGCGCGTGCAGGCGCTGGGCGGCGCCAAGAACTTCGTGCTGGTGATGCCGGACGCCGACATGACGCGAGCGGCACAGGTGTCCACGGAGTCTTGCTTCGGTTGCGCCGGCGAGCGCTGCCTGGCGAACTCGGTCGTGCTGGCCGTGGGCGATGCATACGAAGCCATGCGCACTCGGCTCGTGGAAGAGGCGAAGAAGATCCGAGTCGGCGATGGCAGCGAGCCCGGCGTCACCATGGGCCCAGTCATCACCGCCGCGCACCGCGAGAAGGTGCTCGGCTACATCGAGAAGGGCATCGCCGAGGGCGCGACGCTGGCGTTGGACGGCCGCGGCTATCGTGACGCCAAGCGGCCGGAGGGCTATTACCTCGGCCCCTCGATCTTCACCGACGTCAAGCCCGACATGGTGATCGCGAAGGAAGAGATCTTCGGCCCGGTGCTGTGCGTGATGAAGGCGAACACGTTTGACGAGGCTGTCGAGATCGTGAAGCGGCACGAGCTCGGCAACGCCTCGAGCATCTTCACGTCGAGCGGTAAGTTTGCACGCGAGTACCGCTGGCGCGTGGAGCCCAGCATGCTAGGTGTGAATATCGGCGTGGCCGCACCCATGGCGTTCTTCCCGTTCGGCGGCGCCAAGGGCAGCTTCTACGGAGACTTGAAGGCCCACGGCCGCGACGCGATCGAGTTCTACACCGACAAGAAGGTCACGATCACGCGCTGGTTCTGAAACTCGTGAAGCGATTCGCCGGCCTCGTGTGCGTCCGAGTCACGCTCGCGGGCCGGCCCGGCACGATCACCGAGTGGACGCACTGCTAACCATGAGCCGTGAGCCGAGAGCGGAACCTGTGGGTAGAGATCACCTCGTCAGGAGCATCTTCCTCGTCTTCGTCACTCCGCCCGATTCGAGACTGCAGAAGTAGACACCGGCCCGCGTTGCGCGATCGCGTACCGGATCTCCGTGGCAGTGGCGAAAGGATTCGGTCGGTTCTGCATGAGCCCCGCCACGCGCGGGCTTGGTTCAACGACCAACCCCACGGAGGCCGTGGCGAGGCCGATCGACCACTCGGAGCCGAAGACGGGAGTGCCGGAATACCACATGCGGAGCTGGTCACCCTCGACGAGCACCGAGGCCGCCGTCGAGCGGCCGTCCCAGCTTCCCTGCCCGTCGCCGCTCAGCACGGGATTGCTGGCGGATCGGCTCCACGCGATTCCATCGGGCGAGGTCGCGGATTCTTGGTCCAATCCACGCCATTGCTGGAGATCGCCAGCCCTGTCTGATCCAGACCTGAGTTATTCCCCCGGTAGTACATGTAGTAGCGCGTGCCGTCGAAGTGCACGCGCGGAGCACCTACCGCGGATCCGTCCCAGCCGGCGCCGCTCGGAAGGAGCACCGGATTGCCCGCGTAACGAGTCCAGTGGACTCCGTCAGGTGACGTGGCAAGCCCGATCGCGTCGCCGCAGCAACCCCGAACCCCGGTGTAATACATCTTGTAGCTCGTGCCGTCGTAGACCACGTCGCAGTGAGTCGCCCCATCGCTCTCGTAGGCCGCCGGCCCCGCTTCGAGTACCGGGTTGAGGACGTAGGAATACCAGGAGACTCCGTCTTCCGAGAGTGCGGTGAAAACGGCCCACGGACCACCGTAAGGCTTGGCCGAAAACCACATTCTGTAAACGTGATCGGCGCCGTCAGCCAGCACGCTGGGGTTCAGCGCGTAGCCTCCCCCCACGTAATAGGGAACGATCGGATTCCCGGAATACTTCTGCCACAGCCACACGCTCTGGGGCCAAGCGGCGCTGGCCGTCAGGTGCAAGACCACGAGTGCGAAGAGCGCATTGAGACGGGCGGCGCGCAAGGCAGCCTCCTCACCAGGCAGGGACATGAGCATATCACTGCACATGATCGCGGCCACGGAAGTGGTCGGCGCCTGTGGCTCCCCGAGCATCGTCGTGGGGACCGGTCCCGACGGGCGCGGCTCCGGCAGCTCGTTTGAGCAAGTCTGCTAGCCAGTTCAGTAGCGCGGGCTTGCACGAATTCCAGGCTGTTCGCCCCTGCGACACGCTCGCAATGCGCAAATCGGCCATTGCTCCGGAGCACCTCGCAGACCTAACCTCGAGTCAACTCGAGGGTCCGTGAAGGCTAGCTGAAGTACTTCCGGAAGCGACCTCGAGGCAGCGCGCGAACCAATGCCCTGAGTGCATCGTTCGCCGCTGGACAGGGCCCGCAGCCGTCGACGGGCCCTCGACCGAGAGAGAGGAAGGTCCCCATGCCCGACACCACTACTCGTCGAACACATCCCTTGCTGTTGCTCGTGGCTTCCCTTGCTCTCATCGCCATGATATCCGTGCCGGCCAATGCTGCGTTGGTGCTCTATCGGGCCATCCTCACCGGGCCCAGCGAGTCGCCGCCCAACGCCTCGCCCGGCACCGGCGTGGGCCAGGTGGACATCGATGCCGTGGCGCACACCATGCGCGTGCGCGCGAGCTTCAGCGGGCTACTGGGCAACACCACGGCGTCTCACATCCACACCCCGACGGCCGTCGCGCTGACCGGAACCGCGGGTGTCGCCACGACCACGCCGACGTTCGCGGGCTTTCCACTTGGAGTCAAGGCAGGCACCTACGACAACACGTTGGACCTGACCATGGCCTCGAGCTACAACCCGAGCTACGTCACGGCGAATGGAGGCACCCCGGCCGGCGCGGAGGCGGCTCTGCTTGCGGGCATCGCGGCCGGCAAGGCGTATCTCAACATCCACTCGAACGTGTTCGGGGGTGGCGAGATCCGCGGCTTCCTGCAGCCCTTCGACCCGACGCCCACCGCGAAGTCCAGTTGGGCGCGGGTGAAGTCGCTGTTCCACTAAGCTGTCCAGCCGACACGAGTTCCTTGCGGCCACTCTCGCGTGAGGGTGGCCGCAGGTGTCTTCGGGCCAGGCTGGCGTCCGGATTGCGAGCTGGTGCTGGTCAAGCGGACGCATGGGATCGCCAGTTCGCCGGCGAGACCTGAGCTGGAGCCGGCCTCACCGGGCTCAACCTGCGAAGTGCGGCGCGCACGCGCTCTTCGAGTGAAGCGCCAGGCAGGGTCGCGCAGTGCGTCGCCGCCTCCCGAATCTCGCTCGCGCGGAAGCCGAGCCGCCGGAGGTATGGCGCGATCTCGGCCGCGCAACCCAGGATGCGCTCGCGCTCGAGGGAACGTTGCTGGGCCCGCTCGCGCTTGTGCCGCATGAACTCCGCGCCATACGTGCGCTCGGCCATGAACTGGTTGTGCGCGCGGCAGCGCAGGCGGAGGTTAGCGACGCTGCTCTCACCGCCTCGCGCGACCGGTTCGGCGTGGTCGAACTCCAGGAAGCGGCGGGACTCGCAGCGACGGCCGGCATCGCTCACGAACGTGCACTGGCCGCGGTCGCGCTCCCAGACGGCGCGGCGGATGTTCGCGGGGATATGGCGATTGCTCAAGCTGGCGCGACCGGGGCGCGGCGCCCGCGGCTGGGTGGTCGCGGCGAACTTCCGGTGCTCGAGCTTCTCGACGAGCATGCGGAGCGCACGCTCGAGGACCTCGCCCACATCGCCCGAGGGAAGCCGATGCGCCAGCAGCTCCTGCGCATGGCGCAGGTCATCGTGTGCGGCTTGGGAGATCGTGGCACGGATCGCGAAGCGCTCTGCGCTACAGGCCGATACGCCGGCCCGCGCGCCGGAATCGGCAGGCTCGACGGAACGGCGACCTGCACATCAACATGCCCCGGCGCGTGTTCATGCGCACATTCCGTCGGCAGCGCCGGGTCGACTGACCAGACCTGTGACGGCATCTCCAGCTTGCGTGCGTCCACCTCGGCGAGAGGGGCGAGCAGGGCGGCAGTCGTCGCGCGGTCCTGGGCGACGAGCGTGGTGAGACCGCGGAGCACTGCGGCGTCCGCGAGATGCGTGAGCGAGTAGCTCGGCATGGCTGACTCCTCGACGGGGGCGGGCGCCGAGGGGCGGCGGCTACACTCCTTGTATCATGGGCGAATTCGGCTGCCGTGCGGCCGTTGCGACTATCGCGCCACCACGACCATTCGAGTGCTCGGCCGGCGCGAAGCCTGCGAGAGCCTCACCCAGTAGATGCCGGGTAGGATGCGCGCGCCGCGGCCTGCTTCGACCGTGACCTCGCCCGCCTTGGCGATCGGCACCTGCCGGCGATTCACGAGCCGGCCGCTCACGTCGTAGACCTCGACGCGCGCGGGCTCGTTGCCCGGCAGATCGCAGGTCACGTTGAGCGCGGCGCACGCGGGGTTCGTGAGCGGTCGGATCGCGAGGACGCCGGTGCCCGGCCGACCAAGCGCAACAGCCACCGGCGGCGTGCCGGGGCCGCGCGTGGGGGCCGGGGGCTCGCCGCAATCCCCACTCTCGCGACCCAGCAGGTCGCGAACTCCGCCGACGTTCTCGAGCCAACGGCGGATGTACCAGTGCTCGGCGTCCGCCGACTGACCGGCGACGAGAACGGCGGCGTCGCCACGCACGAGATGGAACACATGCAGGCTCGACGTGTTGAGCATGAGGTCCTTGCCGATTCGGATACCGAAATCGAATCGCCCCACCGCGACCGTCCGATAGTGCTGAGTCGAATCGGGATGCTCGGGGTCCGCGCCCTCCTCGAAGCCGTCCATGGTCAGTCCGATGCTGTCGGCCGGTGCCCGCAACGTGTCGCCATCTCGAATCTCGCCGAGCATCATGGCGCGAACCGAGCTCGCGTCATCGCCGCGGGTCATGCCCATGGAGTAGCTGCGCAGTGAGTCGCCCATGGTGTGGAACCGGTAGTCCGCGGTGTAGGTGGCGATGACGTCATCGGGCGAGCGATCGCGATAGGCGCGGGCGAGCCGCTCGAGCGTCGCCTGTGGCCCGACGAGCGGTTGGTTCGCGGCCGGGATGCTCGTGCTCTCAGCCCGTGTCGCGCCGGGCACACAGGCGCACGCCGCGGCCAGGGCGACACACACCCAACGTGTACGGCCGAGCACACGGCCGCTTGCGATGGACACACGCCGGCTCACACGCGAAACACCCCGGCTCGAGTGGGGTGGCAAAGTCATTTCATGAGCTGATGCGTCGCACGCGACCGACTTCCTTTCCATTCGTTCCCCCAGACAGTCGACCTCGGG
>JAHFBX010000036.1:0-2009 GCA_023249815.1 Candidatus Eiseniibacteriota bacterium | reverse complement strand
GTCGCACGCGATCGACTTACTTTCCACTCATTCCCCCCTGACAGTCGACCTCGGGCCTCAGGAGCCCGCCGCACTGGCAGGCCGCACGCAAAGCCTAGCACCGCGCATGCCGGCGGATTCGGTGTATGCTGCGAGGCCAGTCATCCACCCGGCGCCGCCCCGTGAGGCGGAGCGCCCCACGAGCGGCCGCGCAACGCGTTGGCCCGGCGCGGTTCGAGGACGACCTCCCCTAGGGCGGAGGCTCCGAGGAGCGGTTCGATGCCCCGTAAGCTGGTCGGCGGTCTCATCCAGTGCAGCAATCCGATCAACGACGAAAGCGTGCCCGTCGAGAAGGTGAAGCAGGCCATGCTCGACAAGCACATCCCGTTGATCGAGGAAGCCGGCAAGAAGGGCGTGCAGGTGCTCTGTCTTCAAGAGATCTTCAACGGCCCCTACTTCTGCCCCGGCCAGGACAAGCGGTGGTACGACGCCGCCGAGCCCGTTCCCGGGCCCACCACGGACTTCGTCGCGAAGCTGTGCGCCAAGTACAAGATGGCCGTGGTGGTGCCGGTGTACGAGAAGGACATGCCGGGCATGCTCTACAACACCGCCGCCGTGTACGACGCCGACGGCAGCTATCTCGGCAAGTATCGGAAGAACCACATCCCGCACACGTCGGGATTCTGGGAGAAGTACTTCTTCAAGCCGGGCAACCTTGGCTACCCGGTGTTCCAGACGCGCTACGCCAAGGTCGGCGTGTACATCTGCTACGACCGGCACTTCCCCGAAGGCGCGCGCCTGCTGGGCCTGAATGGTGCGGAGATCGTCTTCAATCCGAGCGCCACCGTGGCGGGCCTGTCGCAGTACTTATGGAAGCTCGAGCAGCCCGCACATGCTGTGGCGAACGGCTACTTCATGGGCGCCATCAATCGCGTCGGCACCGAGGCGCCGTGGAACGTTGGCAAGTTCTACGGCTCGTCCTACTTCGTGGACCCGCGCGGCAACTTCCTCGCGCAGGCCAACGAGACCGATGATGCGGTGGTCGTGGCCGAGATGGACCTCGACATGATCGACGAGGTGCGGAATATCTGGCAGTTCTTCCGCGACCGGCGGCCCGAGACCTACGGGGACATGGTGAAGTTGTGATCCGACGCGGCTCGACGGGCCGCGCGGGCGGCTGGAGCAACACATGACGGGCACCATCGGAGCGGCGTCGCTGCTGGCCATGGGCCGCTACGCCATCTTCCACGCCGGCGAGCTGGCCGGGGAGGAGCGCTGGTCGGTGACGCCGGCTCCCGACGACGGCGCGGTGGCGCGCGGCGAACAGGTGCTCATGAGCCCGCACCCGCTGCCAAGCGAACTGGAGTGGCGCGCGCGACTCTCGCCACTCGGGCGCATCACGTCGATCGAGGCCCAGTGGCGCGTGGGCACGCGCACGGTGCGCGCCGAGCACTCCGCCGACGGCGACCTGTGGCGCGCACGCATCCTCTACGGCGGTCACACGCGCGAACAGGAAGGAGACTTCCCGGCGTTCGCCGAGGTACTCATAGGTTCGCACGTGCTGCACACGGTCATGCTGCATCGCTACGTGCTGGCGCCCGGCGCCGAGCACGAGTTCCCGACGTTGGTGATCGGGCCGCCGTGGTTCGCGGCCGAGCCCGGCCGCCAGCGGATCACGTGCACGGCGCTCGGGAGTCGCGACGTGGGCGGAGCCAGCATCGCCGCTCGCCGCGTCGAGGTGAGCGACCCGCACGGCGCGGTGCCAGCGTTCGCGGCATGGATCGACGAGCACGACGTGGTATTGGAGTCATTCGAAGACACGCATGGGGACGAGCCCTGGATGCGGCTCGTGGAGTACGTGCGGGGCTGACACGCGCCGCCGCATTCGCGCGGGCTGCGACATGGGCAAGGGGGAGTTCGATGGGACTGGTGATCCGTGGTGGCACGGTGGTGAACGCGGGCGAGCGATTCGAGGCCGACGTCAAGGTGGAAGGCCGGACGGTTACCGGCATCGGCTCGAACCTGGCCAT
>JAHFBX010000035.1 GCA_023249815.1 Candidatus Eiseniibacteriota bacterium | reverse complement strand
GGCGTCCTGCAGGTCGTCCTTGTCGGGGCCCGAGATGCGCACGGTCTCGGCATTGATCGAGGCCTGCACACGCTTGAGCTTGGCGTCCTTCAAGTGGCGCACCACTTCCTTGGCCTGCTCGCTCGTGAGGCCGTCCTGGATCTCGACCAGCTGCCGCGCGGAGGAGGCGGCCGCGGTCTCGATCTTGCCGGGCTTCAGGTTCTTCAAAGCGACCTTGCGCTTCACCATCTTGGATTGGAGCACGTCCCAGACCGCGGCGAGTCGGTTCCCGTCGGGGGCCGTGAGCGTGATGGTCTTGGCCTTCGTGTCGAGCTCGATGCCGACCTTGAGGCCCTTGAAGTCGTAGCGCTGCGTGATCTCCTTGGTCGCCTGGTCCACCGCGTTCTGTACCTCCATCATGTCCACGCCCGTGGTGACGTCGAAAGAGTTGTTCGCTGCCATCTGTGGTGTCTCCTATCGCGAGGATGGGCGCCGGCGCCGGCGCGGGCGTCGCGACGACTTGCGTGCGGGGGAGGGCGGGGGGTCGCGGCGCGTTCCGCGCGCAGGCTCGGACCGGCGTCGGCGTCTCGCCCTTGGCATGCGCGCGGTCACCTCGCGAGCCGCGCCGCCCGGCGAACCCGAGAACAACTCGTCGCGCAGCGCCGCGATCGCCTCGCGCTGCGTCGCCCACAGCACGCGACGCTTCGCCTCCGTGAGCGAGACGAAGGCATACCGGTCGTGCTCGTGCGAGAGCTGGACGGCGTCCGTCCACGCGACCTCGGCAGCGAAGACGGGAACGACCCGGACGTGGTCGCGCCCCGGATCATAGAACGTGGCAAGATGCTCTAACGCCCACCAGCGAATGGGACTAAGCCCTGTCTCCTCAATGACTTCCCTCGCCGCCGCCAGCAGGGCCGATTCCCCCTGCTCGATACCGCCTGTCACAGGCTGCCACACTCCTGCCAGAGAACGCTCCTGCGAGCGTCGTATGAGCAAGACTTCCAGTCGTTTACCGCGTCTGCGGAAGACATGCACCTCGACCTGGGTGCAGGAGATCGGGATCACGCGCGGCACCATAGCTTCGGTCGCCTCGCAGGGGCAAGGAATGCCCCCTTCGTAGCCCTTCGCTCTTGACCCGGAATGGGGCTTCGACTAGGGTGCTGCCGCCCTCGTCAGCCGTTGAAAACAATACGGTTGGCTCAGGGATTGTGAAAACTTTCACTCACGAGGTCAGCCGTATGGCACCTCCGCAGGACAAGCGCCCGGACCAAGCGGCGATGCGGAGCGCAGCCATGCTGCTCGCCATCCCCACCCTGCTCATCATCTCGCCCCTGGTCGGCTTCTTCCTCGGGGACCTCGGAGACCGACGTTTTCACACGTCGCCCTGGCTGTCGATCGCGGGACTCATCCTGGGTTTCGTGGCCGCGGGGCGTGAGGTCTGGCTCATCTACCGGCGTTATCTCGAATCACAGGAGCGCTGAGGCCGCCGCCGCGTGACGCGGCGCGCCCGGCGGTGAACATGGGTCTCGAATTCCTCGCACGCGTGCGCAAGACCTCCACCTGGCTCGGGGGAGTGCTGGCGCTCATGGCCGCCACGTACGCGAGCCCGCTCCTGGGACTCGGCTTCGGCGCCGGCGTGTTCTGGTCGCTCGTCAACCTGCAGCTCCTCGAGCGCATCGTGGTGCCGCTGTTCGGAACCGATCGCGGCTCGCCGGGCGCCACGCAGAAGCTGGGCTTCGCGCTGCTCGGCATGCTGCTCCTGTTCGCGGCGGGCGCGGTGCTGTTGTCGCTCCTCTCGCCGCTGGCGCTCCTGCTCGGGTTCCTGCTGCCGCTCGCGGTCATCGTCTTGAAGGCCACTTCGCAGGTACTGCTCGGCTCACGTGCGTGGGGGGCACTCATCCGGCACCCGTTCCGCGCCGCGTTCGCCGCGGTGGCGCTCGCCGTGGTGACGTGGTTCGCGCTGGGCGCGCTCACCCGCGCGACCGCCCAGCACGCGACGCCCACCGAGACGTCGGCGCCCGAGACGCACGGCACGGCGGCCCCAGGCGGCTCCGAGCACGCGACCGGGGCCGAGGAAGGCGACCAGGAAGAGGGCGGCCAGGAGTTCGTGAACGTCATCACGCTCATCGCCGGCGCCAACCACGGCAAGCCGTGGGCGGACTTCCTGTATCACTACGAGATCCTCGTCTTCTCGCTGTTCATCGCGCTGCTGCTTCTGCTGGTCGCGTTCCTCGCGAGCCGCAACCCGCAGCTCATCCCGAGCGGACTCCAGAATGGCGTCGAGACCGTGGTCGAAGGGCTCACTGACTTCATCACCGGCATCCTCGGCCCCAAGCACGGTCCGCGTTTCGTGCCGTTCCTCGGCACGCTGTTTCTCTACATCCTGAGCATGAACCTGTTCGGCTTGATCCCGTTCATGCACTCTCCCACGGCGAGCCTGAACGTGACGGTGGCGCTCGCGCTCACCGTGTTCGTGTACGTCCAGTTCATCGGCTTCAAGGAACTGGGCCCCTTGGGCTGGCTCGACCACATGCTCGGCAGCCCGCGCGATCTCACGGGCTGGCTCCTGGCGCCGCTCATGCTGCCCATCCACGTGCTCGGCGAACTCGCGAAGCCCATCTCGCTCTCGTGCCGACTGTTCGGCAACATCTTCGGCGAGGACATGCTGCTGGTGGCGTTCGCGTCGCTCGGCGTGACCATGCTGCCGTTCCAGAACGTGCCATTCGGCATTCCGATTCACGCGCTGTTCTTCCCGCTCGCGCTGCTCGGCAGCGCGCTGCAGGCGATGGTGTTCACCGTTCTCAGTTCCATCTACATCCTCCTCATGCTGCCACACGAGTCTCACGACGAGCACGGGCACGGGGGGGATGCGCAGCACGCTCACTGAATCCACACAGGAGGTCGTTCATGGATCTGCATGCCGCACTTTCACTCGGTCTTCCCCTCGGCATCGGCATCGCCGCGATCGGTTCGGGCATCGGCTTGGGCCTGATCGGCCAGGGCGCGATGCAGGCGATCGGCCGTCAGCCCGAAGCCACGGCCAAGATCCAGCTCGCCATGATCATCATCGCGGCGCTCGCCGAAGCGCTCACGATCTACGCGTTCGTCACCATGTTCCTCTTGAAGGGCAAGATCTGAACCAGCGGGCGCGGCTGCTGGCGTAGGCCACGGCCCGCCCCGGGGGAACACGAATGAACCTGATCGACATCCGCATGGTCGGCACCCAGATCCTGGGCTTCCTGCTCCTGCTCTGGGGCTTGAGCAAGTGGGCCTGGGGACCGCTGACCGCGCAGCTCGAGGCGCGCCGGCAAAGAATCGCCGGCGAGTTCGCCGAGGCCGAGCGGCGGCAGCAGGACGCCGACCAGCTCAAGGCCAAGCTCGAGCAGGACCTGCGCGGCATCGAGGCGCAGGCTCGCGCGCGACTCCTCGAGTCCGTGGCCGAGGGCCAGAAGGTGGCGGGCGAGATCCGCGCCCAGGCCCAGAAGGAGGCGCAGGACCGCCTCGCGAGAGCCGAGGACGAGATGATGCGCGAGCGCGAGAAGGCGAAGGAGATCCTAAAGGAGCAAGTCATCGGTCTGTCTCTCGCCACCGCCGAGAAGATCCTGAAGACCAAGTTGGACGACCCGGCGCAGCGCAAGCTGGCGGGCCAGTTCATCGACGAGGTCGGTACGCTTCGATGATCAAGGACGCTTCCGTCGCCGCGCGGTACGCCCGCGCCCTGCAGATCCTGACCGAACGGCAGGCGGCCAAGGCCGCACAGCCGCCGCTCGCCGCGCTCGAAACGGCGCTCGCCGAGCTGCACGGGCTGGTCACGCTGGTGGCCCCCGGTACGCGGGCCGGCAGGTTCCTGCTGGATCCTCAAGTCAGCCCCGCCGACCGCCGCAAGGTGCTGGAGCAGGGTCTCACCGGGAAGGTGTCGCCTGGCATACGCGTGTTCGCGGACCTGCTGTTGCGCAAGAAGCGCCTGGTACTGATCGGCGCCGTCGCGCACGAGTTCCAGGTCATCGTCCAGCGCGTGCAGGGCCTCGAGCGCGCCACCGTCGTGAGCGCCGTGGCGCTCACCGACGCCGAACGGAAGCGCCTGCACGGAGAACTCGAGCGCTTTACGCGCAAGAAGATCGTGCTCGACTCCCAAGTGGACGCCTCGCTCGTGGGCGGCGCCTACGTGCGCATCGGCGATCGCGTCATCGATCGCAGCATCAAGAACCTGCTCGCGTCGCTCGCCCACCAGCTCTACGAAGTGAGCGTGTAGCCGTGCCAGTCACGGCCACGCGGACGCACCGCCCACACTGAACGAACGGGGAAGCCACCCAATGTCCTTTCGACCGGAAGAAGTGAGCGCCATCCTGGCGCAGGAACTCGAGCGTTACGAGGCCAAGCTCGAAACGAAGAGCGTCGGCAGCGTGCTGTCCGTGGGCGACGGCATCGCGCGTCTGTGGGGTCTCGAAGACGCCATGGCCGGCGAGCTGATCAAGTTCCCGGGCGACATCATGGGCATGGTGCTGAACCTCGAAGAAGACAACGTCGGCGCCGTGCTGTTCGGCTCCGACAAGAACATCAGGGAAGGCGATCGCGTCGAATGCACGGGACGTATCGCCTCCGTGCCCGTCGGCAAGGCCATGATCGGGCGCGTCGTCAACGCCATCGGCCAGCCGGTGGACGGCAAGGGACCGATTGGCTCGGACAAGTTCCGCAACATCGAGTTCAAGGCCCCGGGCGTCATCGACCGCCAGCCCGTCGTCGAGCCACTGCAGACGGGCATCAAGGCCATCGACGCGATGATCCCGATCGGGCGCGGGCAGCGCGAGCTCATCATCGGTGACCGCCAGACCGGCAAGACCACGATCGCGATCGACACCATCCTGAACCAGAAGGGCACGGGCGTCATCTGCGTGTACGTGGCGATCGGCCAGAAAGAGTCCACGGTCGCGAACGTGGTCGGCACGCTCGAGAAGCACGGCGCCATGGAGTACACGATCGTAGTGACCGCGTCGGCCTCCGAGCCGGCACCGCTCCAGTACATCGCGCCCTACTCGGGCGTCACGATGGGCGAGGAGTTCACGTACGCCGGCGGCCACGTGCTGTGTGTGTACGACGACCTCTCCAAGCACGCCACGGCCTACCGCCAGCTGGCGCTGCTGCTGCGCCGCCCGCCGGGCCGCGAAGCATACCCGGGCGACGTGTTCTACCTGCACTCGCGGCTGCTCGAGCGCGCCTGCAAGCTCTCGAACGAGAAGGGCGGCGGTTCGCTCACCGCGCTGCCGTTCATCGAGACGCAGGCCGGAGACGTGTCAGCTTACATCCCCACGAACGTCATCTCGATCACCGACGGCCAGATCTTCCTCGAGGGCGACCTGTTCTACTCCGGCGTGCGCCCGGCCATCAACGTCGGCATCTCGGTGTCGCGCGTCGGTGGCAACGCCCAGATCAAGGCCATGCGCCAGGTCGCCGGACGGCTGCGCCTGGACCTGGCGCAGTACAGGGCACTCGCGGCGTTCGCGCAGTTCGGCTCGGACCTGGACAAGAGCACGCAGGCGCAATTGACGCGCGGCGATCGCATGGTGGAACTGCTGAAGCAGGGGCAGTTCGCGCCCATGGCCGTGGAGCAGCAGGTCATCTCGATCTGGGCCGGCGCGAACGGCTACCTCGACGACGTGCCCGTCGCGGCCGTGCGCAAGTTCGAAGCCGAGTGGCTCGTGTTCGTCGCGAACCAGTACGCGGAAGTGGCGCACAACATCCGCACAGCGAAGGTCATCTCGCCCGAGGACGACAAGCGCATGCACGCAGCCGCCAAGGCGTTCAAGGCCCAGTTCAAGGCATAGGCCCATGGCATCCCCGAAGGACCTGCGGCGGCGCATCCGCGCCACCAAGAGCATGCAGCAGATCTTCAAGGCCATGGAGATGGTGGCCGCGGCGAAGCTGCGCCGTGCGCAGGCGCGCGCCCAGGCCGCGAACCCCTACGCCACGAAGATCACGGCCATGCTCGCGAACCTGTCCGGGTCCGCCGCCGAGCTGGAACACCCGCTGTTCAAGGCGCGCGAGGTGAAAACCACTGCGCTGGTGCTGATCACCGCGGACCGCGGCTTCGCGGGCCCTTACAACACCGCAGTGCTGCGCGTGGCCGAGCAGCGTCTGAAGAGCGCCGCGCCGGGCTCGGTGCAGTGCGTGGTGGTGGGCCGCAAGGGCCGTGACTACCTGCGGCGCCGGGGCCACCCGGTGCTGGCGACGCACACCGACCTTCCGGGTGAAGCGAGCCTCGAGCTGGCGCGCCAGATCACGAGCGACCTGACCGAGCGATTCGTCCGCGGCGAGGTGGACAAGGTCGAGATTCTGTACACGCACTTCGTCAACGCGATCGTGCGCAAGGTGCTGACCGAGACGTTCCTGCCGATCGGTACCGGCACCGTCGCGCAGTCCGCGGGCAGCGGCTCGGCAATCTTCGAGCCGAACGCCGAGAGCATTTTTGCAGAGCTCCTACCGCGGTACGCGACAGCAAAGCTGTACGCGTCGCTCGCGGACTCGCTCGCGAGCGAGCACTCGGCGCGCATGGTAGCCATGGGTTCAGCCCGCAAGAACGCGGGCGAGTTGGTGGATTCACTCACGCTGACCCGCAACCGGCTCCGGCAGGCGGCGATCACGCGCGAGATCTCGGAACTGGTGGGCGGCGCAGAGGCGCTGAACTGAACATAGCCGGGGGAACTAGAACATGAGCGTTGGCAAAGTCGTCCAGGTGATCGGGCCCACGGTGGACGTGGCGTTCGACCCCGACAAGCTGCCCAGGATCTACAACGCCATCGTCATCGAGGACACCGCGCGCGACATCAAGCTCACGGTGGAAGCCGCGCTGCACGTGGGTGACAACGTCGTGCGCTGCATCGCCATGGACTCGACGGACGGACTCGTGCGCGGCATGAAGGCCACCGACACCGGCGAGCCCATCATGGTGCCGGTGGGCGAGGTGGGCCTCGGGCGCATCTTCAACCTGACCGGTGACCCGATCGACGGCAAGGGCCCGGTGAATGCGAAGCTGCGCTACCCGATCCACCGGTCGTCGCCTCCCTTCGACGAGCAGGAGGTCGACAAGCAGTTGTTCGAGACCGGCATCAAGGTCGTCGACCTGCTGGCGCCCTACCAGCGCGGCGGCAAAGTCGGCCTGTTCGGCGGCGCCGGCGTGGGCAAGACGGTGCTCATCCAGGAGCTCATCCGCAACATCGCCACGCAGCACGGCGGCTTCTCGGTGTTCGCTGGCGTGGGTGAGCGCACGCGCGAGGGCAACGACCTCTATCGCGAGATGACGGAGTCCGGCGTCATCGCGAAGACCGTGATGGTGTTCGGCCAGATGAACGAGCCCCCCGGCGCTCGCCTGCGCGTGGGCCTCACGGGCGTGACCATGGCCGAGTACTTCCGCGACGAAGAGGGCAAGGACGTGCTGTTCTTCGTGGACAACATCTTCCGCTTCACGCAGGCGGGCTCCGAGGTGTCGGCGCTCTTGGGCCGCATGCCGAGCGCCGTGGGCTACCAGCCCACGCTCAGCACCGAGATGGGCGCGCTCCAGGAACGCATCACCACCACGAAGAAGGGCTCGATCACGTCCGTGCAGGCCATCTACGTGCCCGCCGACGACCTCACCGACCCGGCGCCGGCCACGGCGTTCTCGCACCTGGACGCCACGACCGTGCTCGAACGCTCGATCGCCGAGCTCGGCATCTATCCCGCCGTGGATCCGCTCGCCTCGACGAGCCGCATCCTCGATCCCGCCATCGTGGGCGAGGAGCACTACAAGGTGGCGCGTGACGTGCAGCGCATTCTCCAGCGTTACAAAGACCTCCAGGACATCATCGCCATCCTCGGCATGGACGAGCTGTCCGAGGACGACAAGATCACGGTGGCACGCGCGCGCCGCATCCAGCGGTTCCTGTCGCAGCCGTTCTTCGTGGCCGAGGCGTTCACCGGCACGCCCGGCAAGTACGTGAAGCTCAAGGACACGGTGCAGGGCTTCAAGCGCATCGTGCAGGGCGAGTTGGACGAGCTGCCCGAGCAGGCGTTCTACATGCGCGGTGACATCGACGAGGCCATCGCCGCGGCCGAGAAGATGAAGGCGGGCGTTTAGGTGGCGAGCCTGTTCAAGCTGAGCATCTTGACCCCCGAAAAGACGCTGTTCGAGGGCGACGTGCAGTATCTCGAGGCCCCCGGCACCGAGGGCTATTTCGGTGTGCTCGCGCACCACGCCGCGCTGGTGACGGCGCTCAGCGTGGGCACGCTCACCGTGCGCGCCGCCAGCGGCACGGAAGAGCGCTGGCAGGTGGCGGGGGGGTTCTTCGAGGTCTCGAACAACGTCGCCACGGTGCTGGCGGACGCGGTGACCGTGGCGAAGAGCTGACGCGCACGGCACGGGCCACCGTGCCATCGCGACGACGAAGGGAAACGCGCGACGGGAGTCGGACTCAGGCTCACGCCCGCGCGAACGAACCGCCCGGAGGCAGGATGCCACCGGGCGGTTTCGGTTAGGTCTGGAGCGTCGTCGTCGGCGCTTCTGGGACAGGAGCGAGAACATGGTGCCGTGCGGGTCTGCGACGACGGAGAGGCGTCCGACGGTGGGGATCTCCTGCGGCGCACGCAGGGTGGATCCGCCCATCGCCTTTACTCGGGCCGTGACCGCGTCCACGTCCTCGACGCCGATGTACGCCATCCAGCCGGGCTTGGCGCCCGCCGCGAGGGCCTCCGCGGGCAGCGTCATCAGGCCGCCGACGTCCGCGTGCCCGCTGCTGCTCCGCAGATGTCCTCGACGCGCGTGGCGCTGTAGCCCTTGGCGCGAATCACCTTGAGCGCAGCGTCGAGCAACCGGGTCCTGGAGTCGGTGGCCTGAGCAGCGGTCTCAGGCACGTGGCCTCCCGTCGCGCGGAGCCTTACCAACCGGTCAGTACGGTCACAAGCGTCGAATTCCCTTTCCCACGGGCGACGTGGGGCGGAGACTCCCCCCAGATGACCGGGCGCGCACCCGATCCCACGGGGCGCGCCCGCTCGTCGTTCGGGCGAAGGGGTTCCCGGTGGGCGAGCGGTCGCCCTGCGCCGGGAATGAACCGACCGGGGAGGGAGTACTCCGGTCATGGCACTGTCCGATTTCCTTCCGTATGGCGCGCCGGAGCTGATCGAGGGCGCCGCCACACGCCTCGCGCGTTCCACGATGACGGCGAGCCTCGGCGTCGCGCTGCTGATCGCGGCGTTCGGTGCGGTCATGACCCACGGGTTCACGCGCGCGCCCGAGCGAATGCTGGATCTGGCTCCGATCGACTTCATGCCGGCGCTGAACGACGTCCCGCCCCAGCTGGATGTGAAAGACCCGCGAGCCGTGCCCCCCACGCGAAGGGAGCTCGAGCCCGACCGTATCCCGCGTCCCGTTCCGGATCCGCAGGCGCCCGCGGACGAGTCGAAGGCGCCGGTGCTGCCCGACATGCCCGCCGGATACGGGCCCGACCATGCCACCTCACTCCCGACCGGCGGGATCGACGGCGCCGCCATCGCGCGCGACCCCGAGCCGAACGAGGTCGTGATCGTGGACGAATACCCGGCTCCCATCCGTTGCCCCGAGGCGCGCTATCCCGACCTCGCCCGCTCCGCGGACGTCGAGGGCACGGTACGCGTGCTCATGCTGCTCGGACTCGACGGGCGCGTGGAGCGCGCCATCATCGCGCCCAAGGGCTCGGTGCCGATGCTCGACGCGGCGGCGCTCGAGGCCGCGCGCGGCTGCGTGTTCACGCCGGCGCTCACGAACGGTCATCCCGTGAAAGTGTGGGTGAGCCAGAACTACCGCTTCTCGCTCCACTGATTCTCGCCGCGATGAGGCCTCACGCCCGGGCTTCGCGAGGCTGGCGCGGGCCCCGTCGCTTGCGCTCGTCACGGCGTGCGTCGCGCTGGTCGTGGTGCACGCGACGTACGCACGACATCGGCCCATGGTGGGTGGCAAGCTGGGCTCCCCCGTGGCGACAACCTGGTTGCCGCGCCCACAACTGCCTCGGAGCCCCCATGCGCCGACTCGCTGCGTTCGCCGCCGCGCTGTCCCTCGTGCTATCCCTCTCGCTCGTGCAGACGCCGTCCCGCGCACAGAGTCAGCATGGCCTCCAGCTCCACGAGGAGCTGCGGTTCCCGGCCGACCAGGACACCGTCAGCCTGCCATTCCAGAACTGGGGCGAGCACATCGTGATCCCGGTCTCGGTGAACAGCGGGCGGCCGTTGCAGATGGTGTTCGATACGGGGATGCCCACGCCGGGCGTGCTGCTCTATGAAGGTGCGCTCGTGGACAGCCTGCACCTGTCCTACAGCCCGATACGCGTGCAGGTCGGCGGCGCGGGCGGCGCGGGGGCGGCGAGCGAGGCGCGGCTCGCGATGGGCGTGAAGCTCGGCGCGGGCGCGCTCGAGATCGGGGGCAGCGTCGCGATCGTCATGCCGCCGACGCCGCAGATGTCAGGGCTCCACGACGGCATCATCGGCGCCTCGCTGTTCCAGGAGTTGGTCGTGTCGCTGGACCACGATCGCGGCGTCATGACACTCACGCGCCGCTCGGCGTTCAAGCCGCCCCAGGGCGCGACCGAGGTGCCGCTCGAGGTCGTGGGCCGCCACGCTTACGTCCCCGCGGGCCTCGTGGGAACGAATGGAAAGGTCACGCCGCTCCAATTCGTCCTGGACCTCGGGGCCACGCACGCGGTGTCGCTGAGCCGAAACACGAATCCGGCCATCGTCGCACCCGCGAACTCGAGGAACACGCGCATCGGGCGCGGCATGAGCGGCGCGATGAGCGGACTCGTCGGCCGAATCCCCGGGCTCGTGCTGGGGGGCCACCGGCTGTCGAATATCGTCGCTACGTTCCCCGATTCCGAATTCGAGAATCCCCGTGGCCTCGATCAGCGGAACGGCAACCTCGGTGGTGGCGTACTCGGCCGCTTCAACGTGTCACTCGACCTCGCGGGCTCGCGCATGTTCGTCTCGCCGAACCACCGCACCTTCGAGCCATTCGAATGGGACATGACCGGCCTCGTCTTCGACATGGGCGACGGCGGCGAGATCACCGTGGCGGAGGTGCTCGCGGACTCGCCCGCGGAGGCCGCGCACGTCCTGCCGGGCGCCGTGCTACTCGGCGTGGACGGCGAGCGGGCCGTGCCGCGCGAGCTGCTGCGGTCGCGCCAACGGTTTCGCGAGCCGGGGCGGGACGTGGCGCTCACGCTGCGCGAGAATGGGCGCCAGCGCGTGGTGAGGCTCAAGTTGCGGCGACTCGTGTGATAAGCGCATTCGGGCCGGGCATTCATCTGGAGCCTGACGCAGTGATTTCACATTCGTCGCGTGACCTCGACATGGTAGCTTCACGCCTGCCTGAGTGAACAGGAGAGGCCGCCGTCTTCCACGTCGAGCGTCGTGATATCGGCCTGCACGACTTGCAGGCGGTCACCGAGCGGCACGGGGCGTCTCCATACGGGACGGCCTGAATGGGGACCGCAACGCAGGCTCCACCCCGGGGGGCGTCAAACGCGACGCTTCAGGGCGTGCGAACGAGTCGCCGCTGCTCCTGGCCGCCCGGGAAGCGATAGCGGACGAGATAGAGACCCGGCCGCGGGCGCACGCCGCCAGCCGTCGCGGACCACGACACGACGTGCTTCCCAGCGGGCCAGTTCCCGCGCGCTGGTGACGCGACCAGGCGGCCCTGAACGTCGAAGACGTCGATCTCGACCGAGGCGGCGCGAGGCATGTCGAACTCGATCGTGACCGGACCACTCGCGGGATTCGGGCCGATACGCGCGAGGTGGAATGCATCCTGAATGACTCCCGGCGCTACGCAGCCGACGCCGAGCGCGCCAATCAGGCCGCACGCTGACGATTGGACGAGCGGAGACACGCTGGACGGATGGAAGTCACCGTTCGCTGGGTCGCACAGCAATGGATTCAAGGTGAGGTCGTCGCTCGACGGCGTCAGTCCGAGGGCATCGCCGAGCGCATTCCCGAACCATGCGTTGCAGTGAAGGTTCGGGGCATCGGAGCCAGCACAATCGATTCCGTGGCGCTCGTTTCCGAAACCGAGATTGTGAGTGAACATGAGTGGTGCGTAGTAACTCCCGATCTGGAACCGATATCCGGACCCTCGATTGAGAGCGCTCGTGTTGTTGCGGATCTCGTCGCTCCCGGACGGATACCCGTCGATCTCGATCCCGTCGAGGCCGTTCCGGAGCACGATGTTGCCGATGACCTTCGTGTCACCGTCGCATCCGACGTAGAGGCCAATGCCCCTGCAGTCCACGATCATGTTGTTCATGACGGACAAGGAGCCGGATGGCGTGTACACGCCGCCGTACCCCCCGCACCGTTCCACCCGGTTTCCGACCACATGGCCGCTGCTACCCGAAAAACCGATGCCGGACGATGCGCAGTCGCGAACGGTGTTCTCCTCGATCCTCGCGTCTCCGTCCGTCGTAATCGAGATGCCAACCCCGTAGCCCGAGATGACATTTCGCGAGATCACGGCCGACATTACGGATCCGTAGATTGCCGCCCTCGTCCCATCCCCGTGGAACTCGCAGTTCGTCACCGACATATCGGCGTCGGGCCACGCGATGGTTAGGTGGCCCTCGACGACGCACGAGTCGACCACGCTGTATGCCTGGAGCGAAGCATCACCGACGATCCGGCAACGGGAGAACGAGATGGAGGTCGTGGGATCCGAAGAGACGGTGATGACACCCAGGAAGGTGCAATCCTCGAAAATGTTCGAGCAGACGCCCGCAGTCACCATGCGGACGTGACCACTGAACGCGAGCCCCCGGACGATCAGCACATCGGAGGCCGCGTAGTCTGCGTTGTAGAAGAGCCCCGAGATGGTCGGCCGCTCGACGCCCGGCTCCCCGGCGATCCCAAGCAGAACCACACCATTCGACGCCGTCGGGCTCTCGTCGTGGATCCCCGCGCGAACGAGAACGGTGTCGACGCGCGTGTCGAGTGCCGCCTGTACCGTCGAGACATCGTCCGGAACAGTCAGCCTGGAGGCCTTCGCAGTGCTCGCGCACAGCGCGATCGCCATGACCAACGCCGCGCAGCCGCGCGTCCGTTGCGTCGGCCCGCGTTGGTGACGAACGACGGAGTCCGGAGTCGAGGGCACACTGACCTCTCGTGGCGCCTTGGAGCCTTCGGCGTGGAGAGATCCCGTCGCTCGGTCAGTTCGGCGCGTTTCCCGCTCTCGAGCGGGCATGATCGATTCAACTATCGCACCCTCACCCTCCGTGGACCCAGCCCAAACGCCTCTGGTCACCGCCGGGCCACCCCCACGGCTCGCGTCGGCGCCGCGGCGCCGACGGCGGATGCCGTGATCGGGCCGGTCGAGACTCAGGCGGGCGAATTGGCCCTGGCCTCGCGCGTCAAACGGGGCGTTGACTCCCCCTGAGCAGTATCCAAGTTCCTATTCCTTACCGGCCGGCCATGTCCGGGCCGCGGATCAGGCAACGCGTTACG
>JAHFBX010000292.1 GCA_023249815.1 Candidatus Eiseniibacteriota bacterium | reverse complement strand
TCGGGGCTTCTCACATACCTGCGCAGGGCCCGAGTGGGCCCTGCGCATTCCACCACGTCGGCAGTGGGGCCGCTCCACTACCAGTCACGCGGCGGTTCCGATCTTGACGGGCGTCCAACCAACCATCCATCGCCAGTCCGAACGAAGGTTGGAGCCCCATCCACACGAGCCCTGCGGCGCTCGGGTGCCAACCTGGGTGCCATCCCCGCAGTGCTCGCGTCTATAAGATGCAGCGACCGGTGACTTTGTCTCACAGCAATCCCCGTGCCTTCGCTCGCGGGCATCGACTGCTACGATGGGACCACGACCTAGCGACGCGGCATGACCAGTCTCGGACTCGCGAGGGCAGTGACGCCGAGACGTTTCTACAAAGCGCGGCTCAACTGACCATCACTGCGCCGCCCGACCGCTCATGAAGGCCGACTAGCGGTCCGCTGGACCGGGAGCCGCGGATGCTCCGCCGCGGGCCGTGTGCCCCGAGGCATGGTAGACCTTGAGGCGTGCATAGAGCGTCTTGAGGCTGATTCCCAAGACGTTTGCGGCCTGCGACTTATCGCCGCCCAACCGCTCGAGCGTCGCGAGGATGAGCTGGCGCTCCACCTCCTCGATAGAGGACCCGACCGGGACGTGAAGCACGGGCGCCGCGCCGGGATTGAGCCCGGCCGGCCCGTTCATAGGTACTGGGAAGAGCTCGGGCCCCACCACCGTGTCGGCGAGGATCGCCGCCCGCTCCACGGCGTTCTTGAGCTCGCGGACGTTCCCGGGCCAGCGCTGGGACGACAGACGCGCCCTGGCCTCGGGCGAGAGACGCTTCTGCGTGCCTTCGCGGGCATTCACCTGGGCGAGGAAGTGCTCGGCGAGGAGTTCGATGTCCTCGACCCGCTCGCGGAGCGGAGGCAGCGGTAGCGGGAACACGTTGAGCCGATAGAAGAGGTCCTCGCGCAGGAGCCCGCTGCGCACGGCGGTGGCGGGGTCGCGATTGGTGGCGGCGATGACCCTGACGTCCACCGGCACCACGCCGGAGCCGCCCACGCGCAGGATCGTGCCGGTCTCCAGCACGCGCAGCATCTTGGCCTGCACCTCGCCCGGCATCTCGAACACCTCGTCGAGGAACAGTGTCCCCCCGTTTGCCTCCTCGAAGTAGCCGCGCCGGCGGCTCTCGGCGCCTGTGAAGCTTCCCTTCTCATGGCCGAAGAGCTCGCTCTCGATGAGCGACTTCGTGATCGCGGCACAGTTCACGGCGAGGAACGGCTGGTCGCGGCGGCGGCTCAGCGCGTGGATGGTCTCGGCCGCGACTTCCTTGCCCGTTCCGCTTTCGCCGGTCAGCAGCACACCCGCCTCGGTGGGTGCGACACGTTCGATCAGGTCATAGACGCGCTGCATCGCCGCTGTGCGCCCGACCAGGCGGCCGAATCGTCCAAGCTGGCGCAGTTCGCGGCGCAGGCGGTTGAGCTCCAGCTTGAAGCCGCGCGTGCGCGCGACCCCGGCGAGGATGCTTTTCAGTCGCGCGCGATCGATGGGCTTGGTGAGATAGTCCAGTGCGCCTTCGTGCAGCGCCTGGACGGCGGACGGTACGCTCGCGTTGCCGGTGACGACGATGATCTCCGACGCGGCCCGCACCGAGTCGTCGCGAAGCAGCGCGGTGCCATCGACGTCCGGAGCCCCAGGTCCAGCAACATCACGTCGGGCGGGTGTGCCTCGAGCTGTGCGCGGGCCGCCTCGAGTCCGTCGGCTTCCCTGACCTCGAAATCCTCACGCGCGACGAGAATCGCCAGGCTCTCGCGAAACCCGGCGTCGTCGTCAACGATGAGCGCGCTGAACCGATCCATATCTTTCATGACTCCGGGTGCAAAGGTTCATGCATCGTGTATGGCGCCGCGTTCAGCTCCACCCAGTAGCGCGCGGCGGCGGCAAGGTAGGCTCCCGGCCGGCCTGTCTCATGACGTTTGACGAGATAGCTGTTGGCGCCCAACTCGTATCCACGAAGCACATCCTCGGGCCGATCCGACGAGGACACCAGCACGACCGGGAGCCTCTGCCAGCGGACACTCTGGCGGATGCGCTCGAGCACCTCCCAGCCGCTGATGTCGGGGAGGCCGATGTCCAGCATGACCACGGCTACGTCCGTCACGGCACTCGTCGCGTCCGGTGCGAGTCCGAGCAGCCGCAGCGCCTCGCTGCCGGTCACGGCCGCGTGCACGTTCGCGTGCAGCTGGCACCTGGCGATGGCGCGCCGGGCCACGACCAAGTGCATCTCGTCGTCGTCCACGAGCACGATCGCGGGCGTCACGTTCATCGCGCCGACCCCGAGCTTCGAAGCGTGAATCCGAAGCGCGCGCCGGTAGAGCCGTCGCTCTCGGCCCAGACACGGCCGCCATGACGGCGGATGATCTTCGCGACCACGGCGAGGCCGACGCCGGAGCCCTCCACTCCCCTGGCACCACTCAGCCGGTGGAACGGCTCGAACAGGGCTTGGCTCTCGGCGGGGTCGAAGCCGATGCCATTGTCGCTCACGAAGTAAGCGTTCTCGCTGCGATCGGAAACCGCGGTCACCTCGATGCGACGGGGCTCGCGGCCGCGCGTGTACTTGATGGCGTTGCTGATCAGGTTCCGGAACACGCGCACGAGTAACGGCGCGCTCCCCAGCGCGGGCGGCAGTTCCGCCAGATCGAAGTGAACGTCGCCGATCTCGTCGCCGCTACTCACGACCTCCGCGTAGGCCTCTCGCACCACGGCCGTCATGTCCACCACCTCGCTCCCAAGATCCCGAGGGCCGCTCCAGGCGTAGTGCGCGAGATGTTCCAGGAGTCGTGTCGCGGAGTCGGATGCCGATTGGATGCGTCGCAGAAGACGGAGTCCGTCGTGGCCGAGCTGGGCGCCGTGGTCCTCCTCGAGGATCGCGACGCAGTTCATCACGGTGCCGATCGGCGAGCGGAGATCGTGGGAGATGGCGTGACTGAACGCCTCGACCTGGGTGACCGCCTCGCGGAGCTGGAGCGTCGCCGCGTCCGCGGCCCGCGCCGCCTCGCGGCGCTCGGCCACGAGCGCGGTCAAGGCGAGGACGGTTACCGCCATGACGCCGAGGAACACCTGGACGATGAGCAGTGACTGATTGAGCTCCCAGGCCTGCGACACGCCGAGCCGGCCCAGCGTGCCCCATACCGCGATCGCCGAGAGGATCACGATGCAAAGCGTTCCCATGCGCTGGCCGAAGCGGAAGGCCGCCCACAGGAGTGGCGGCATGCACAGGAACTCGAGCGAGAGGCCGAGCGCGAACGGCTGCGCGAGGTGGAAGACGGCCCACCCCGTCACCGTGATGCAGGCCACCAGCGCTGCGGCTTCCCATGCGCGTCTCCAGCGAGGGTCCTCCGAAAAGGGCTCGCTCCACACGAGCAGCAGCGGCGTCACGATGAGCCCGCCACCCAGGTCGCCCAGCCACCAGGTGGTCCAGATCGCCGGGCTCCTGTCCCACGGCGCGAAGCCGGTGAGTGCCAGGCTCGAGACGCCGAACGTGGCGCTCACGGCACAGGCGAGCGCGACGAGACCCGCGTAGCGGAACGTATCCGGAGCATGATCGAATGCGTCCCGCCCGCCAGCGAAGCGCCGGACGAGGTAGGCTCCAACGACCGCTTCGAGCGTGTTGCCCGTGGCGATGCCCAGCGAACTCAGAAGTGAACCTGCCGTGGTGACGTTCACGAGGAAGGCCCCGGCGAGGACCGCCGGCCACATTCGCATCCCGAACAGCAGCAGCGCGGCGAGCGCGATTCCCGTGCAGGGCCAGATCGCCGTCGCACTGGGGTGCACGCTCGCGAGCGTCAGCCCCAACTTGCCCGCGATGAAGTACGTGCCCGCGACGAGCAGCAACTGGCCGGCGGAGCGGAGCGCGGACGCTCGAGTTCCCACGCGCTGCGGTTCCGGCGCCAGGCGAGTGCTTCCGCCGGGCGCGTGGTGCATCGGCACCGAGTGGTCGGGCCGGTCGCGGCCCGCGGCTTCGGGGGTGGGCATCATGGGAGGTCGCTGCTCGCTCTCGCGGCCGGTGGAGGACGGGCGGACGGAAGCGTAGCACCGCAGACCCCGATTCGGTCACATCACATCGTTTCACGCGACGAAACCCGATCACGCCCCGCCGCTCAGCGGGGGCCCGTGCCCTCCCGGCTCGTCGAGGACCAGAACGCTGTGGATTCCGCGGAAGCGTCCGAGTTAACCTTCTCACGCGGCGCTGTCAGGGCGGACGGCGAACTCAACCGTCTCGATCCCGACTTCGGAGGACTCACCGTG
>JAHFBX010000034.1 GCA_023249815.1 Candidatus Eiseniibacteriota bacterium | reverse complement strand
GGCTGTCGAGCGAGCCCTGCTCGCAGACCTTGCGTCTCGTGAGCTGCAACGCGCCCGAGCCGCTGCAGAACTGCCCGGCGCCCGCGCGCTGGTGGGCCTCGGCCTGTGGCACCACGAGCGCCGCCCTGGCGCCGACACAGATGGACCACCTGGCGGACGTCGTGGATCGGCGCTCCGCGGTGTGGAACTACGGCGGCACGCGTGCCGGCTTGAGCGACATCCTGGCGCCGGCACGGCATGGCCGCGCGTTCCTCGCGGCGCGCCGACACTACGCCGCGGTCGTCGCGAACCTGGTGGCGAACGACATGGACGTGGTGGATGCGAACGGCCGCCACATCGGGCTCTCGCCCGACGTGCCGCTGGATCAAATCCAGGGCGTGGCCCCCGGGACCACGCTCGGCGCGTGGGTCGCCGCGACCGAGGCGACGATGCTGGCGATGGGCGAGAGCGGAAGTCGAGAGCGCAGCGCACGCGAGAAGTGCCGTCGCATCCGGGTCCAGGCGCGTGAGATCAACGGGGGTGCCCACACGACCGGTTGCGCGGGCTTGAGCCAAACGCTGCTCGCGGATGACGACGGAGACGATGCCGAGTCGTTCGGTGCGGGCGAGGGCACCGCGATGGTCTCGGGGGGCGGCACGCCATTCTCCGGACCGTCGCGCATGCGCTGGACACTCGACCGCGCCGAGTCGGTCGAGTTGGACGTGCTCGACCTGAGCGGCCGTCGCGTGAATCACCTGGCCCGCGGCACGTACTCCGCCGGCACGCACGACTTCACGTGGGACGGTCGCGCTGACGATGGCCAGGCCATGCGCCCCGGCGCCTACTTCGTCACCGGCCGCATTGGTGGCGTCGAGATATCGCAGAGGCTGATCCTGCTCCGCTAGCTCCGCCCCGCGAGACGTGGCGGCAGGGGGTGCGCGGTGGTGTCCGGCCGCGCGCCCCCGTTCTTTGTAGCGGTGGGGCAGGGGTCGAAAGGCCGTGCGCAGTCCCGAGTCCCGATCCACGCCGAGCACTCGGCCCACGCGCACGCGCCGCTCTCACTCGCGCAACCTTGCAGCTCGCTCGCTCGCAGCGGGCAACTCGCGTCGCGCGCCGAGGCGCCGCCGCGGTCAGCAGCATCCGAACGTGTTGCGCCCCTACGCTCGAACCCTCGAGGCCTCGCGAGAGCGGGGAATCCCACCCGGCCACGATGCGCATCGCGTGACGCCCGTGCGCGGTCGCACCCGAATGGCGAACTGGCGCGGTTCTTTCATATGAAACGGGTTGGTTCCGATCGTGGGGAGAGGGACCAAGCCGTGATGCGACGTCACCGTCGCTCCGGTGCTGAAGGCCGGCAGCGCGCTCCCGCGCGCGCCGGCCGGCCGGGGAAGGAGAGAGCCCCGGGATGTGCCTGGTTCAAGCCCGGTGAGCGCGCGGCCTTCGGGCCCGCCTCACCGCCCGGTCGCGCACCGGGCAAGCGGCCACCTCGCGAAGGCGGGGGTGGCCGCAGCGCTTTTGGGGCGGACCCTTGCTCACGAACGCAAAGCGATCGCCCCACGCGCTCAGGCTGGCGCCCGCTTGACCCTAGCGCCGCGGCGCCCGTAACCTGTTGCCCGAACGTTCGCAGCACCCGGCAGGGCCACCGCCCGCCGGCTCCCGGGATCCACGAGGTCCCCCTCGCCCAGAGCGGCGCAGACCCCTGATGCCCTTTTCGTTCCAACTCGAATCCCAGGATCCGGCCACCGGCGCGCGCGCCGGCCGGTTCACCACGTCCCATGGCGAGGTGCTCACGCCGGCGTTCATGCCGGTCGGCACGGCGGGCTCGGTGAAGACGCTCGCTCCCGACGACCTCACGGCCGCCGGTTGCGACATCGTGCTCGCGAACACCTACCACCTCATGCTGCGGCCCGGCGTGGAGACCGTGAGCCGGATGGGAGGGCTCCACCGGTTCATGGGCTGGGACGGCGCCCTGCTGACGGACAGCGGCGGCTTCCAGGTGATGAGCCTCGACGAGTTGAATCGTGTGAGCGAAGCGGGTGTCGAGTTCCGCTCGCACCTGGATGGCTCGAAGCACATGCTGTCGCCCGAGCAGGCGGTGCGCGTGCAGGACGGGCTCGGCACCGACATCGCCATGTCGTTCGATCATCTCGTGCGCCTGCCGGCACCGGCGGAGGACGTGCGCGAGGCGGTATCGCGCACGGCGCGCTGGGCGAAGCGCGGGCTCGACGAGCGCGCGCGGCTGCGGAGCGAGGGGCGTGGCGCCATGGCGCTGTTCGGCATCAGCCAGGGCGGCACCGACGCCGCCGAGCGCGCGCGCTGCTTCGCGGAGCTTGGCGCGCTGCCGTTCGACGGCTTCGCGCTGGGCGGGTTGTGGGTGGGCGAGGGCCGCAAGCTCGGCCTCGAGATGGTCGAGCGTGACTGCGGCGAGTTTCCGCGCGAGAAGCCGCGCTACCTGATGGGCGTGGGCCATCCCGTGGACGTGATCGAGGCGATCGCGCGCGGCGTGGACATGATGGACTGCGTGCTGCCGACGCGCAACGCGCGCCGCGGCACGGTGTTCATCGGCAGCGGGCGGCTCGTCGTGCGGAACGCGGCGTACGCGCAGGACGAGCGGCCGCTGGATCCCGAGTGCGACTGCACCACGTGCCGCAAGTACACGCGTGCGTACCTGCGCCACCTGTTCGTGTCGGGCGAGATGCTCGGCATGCGCCTGGCGTCGGTGCACGCGGTGCATCACATGATGTCGCTGGTACGCCGCGCGCGCGCGGCCGTCCAGCAGGGGCGCTTCTCGGCGTTCCGCAGCGAGTTCCTCGAGCAATTCGCGAGCGGCGAGACGCTCGCACGAGCCGCGTCCTAGAGCGCGCGGCGATCTCCTCCAACCGAAAGGAAGCGGCATGTTCGTGACCGACGCACTCGCACAGGGAACGGCGACCACCCCAGTGGACAGCTCGCCGATGGCACAGTTCTTCGGAGGCGGCCTGAGCTTCCCCGTGATGATGGCGCTCATGTTCGCCATCCTCTACTTCATGGTCATCCGCCCGCAGAACCGCGAGAAGAAGAAGCTCCAGCAGCGCGTGGACGCGCTCAAGAAGGGCGACAAGGTGCTCACGACGAGCGGCATGTTCGCCACCGTGGTGAGCTTGGAAGCCGACCGCGCCATCCTGCGCATCTAGGAGGAGACCAAGGTCGAGTTCGCCAAGAGCGCCATCGCCCAGGTGCTCACACCGGAAGCGAAGTGATGGCGCTTCGACCTGTCCGCATCTACGGCGACCCGGTGCTGCGCGAGAAGTCCCGCGAGGTGCACGAGTTCGATGCCTCGCTGGGATCCCTCGTGGCCGACCTCTTCGACACGATGGCCGCCTACAACGGCATCGGCCTGGCCGCGAACCAGGTGGGCGTGGCCCAGCGTGTATTCGTGGTGGACGTGCCGCACGAGGACGGCACGCGCGATCGCTTCGCCGTGGTGAATCCCGTGCTCGACCAGCGCTCCGGCAAGGAGAAGTCCGAGGAGGGCTGCCTGTCCATTCCGGGCATTCTCGCCGACGTGGACCGCGCGAAGCGCATTCGCGTGCGCGCGTTCGACGAACACGGCCAGCTGTTCGAACGCATCGTCGAGGGCTACCTCGCGCGCGCCTTCCAGCACGAGACCGATCACCTGGACGGGGTGCTGTTCACCGACCGGCTGGGGCCGCTCAAGCGCCAGTTCCTGCGCCGCGAGCTGGACGCGCTGGCGCGCGGCGAGGTACCCGAGGACTACCACCCGGGCCGCGGCGAGGGGGTCATCTGAAGCCGAGGGTCGTGTTCATGGGCACGCCGGAGTTCGCGGTGCCGTCGCTTCGCGAGCTGGCGCGAGCGTGCGACGTGGTACGCGTCGTGACGCAGCCCGACCGCCCGCGTGGCCGTGGCCAGCAGACGAGCGAGTCGCCCGTCGCCAAGGCCGCGGGCGAGCTCGGATTGCCCGTGATGCGGCCCGCGGGCATGAAGGCGCCCGAGGTCCTGGCCGAGCTGTCCTCGATCGGGGCCGACGTGTTCGCCGTGGTGGCGTTTGGCGCCATCCTCACACCCGCGGTGCTTGCCGCGCCGCGCGCGGGTTGCGTGAACCTGCACGGCTCGCTGCTTCCGGACTTCCGCGGCGCCGCGCCCGTGCAGCGCGCGCTGTGGGAGGACCGTGCCAAGACCGGCGTGTGCACGCTATTCATGGACCAGGGCATCGATACCGGCGACGTCATCCGCTGCCTCGAGACGCCGATCGGAGACGACGAAGACGCCGGCACGCTCGCCGCGCGGCTCGCCGAACTCGGCGGGCCGCTGTTGAGCGAAAGCGTGCGCCTGGCCGCGGACGGCACCGCGCCTCGCTCGCCGCAGGATCGCGCGGCGGGGAGCTACGCGAACAAGCTGCGCAAGGAAGACGGGGTCGTGGATTGGCGGCTGCCGGCGCGCATCGTGTGGTCGCACGCTCGCGCGGTGACACCGTGGCCGGGCGCCACGACGGCGTTCCGTGGCAAGCGCGTGCTCATCGTTCGAGCGCGGCCCGAAGCCGGCGCGCACGCGGCGGAACCCGGAACGATCCTGGACTTTGACGAGGGTGGTATCCGCGTGGCCTGCGCCGATGGCGCGCTGCGCGTGACGAAGATCAAGCCGGAGGGGCGGGCGATACTCGCCGCCGCCGAATGGGCGCGAGGTGCGCGGCCAGAGCCCGGTGAACGATTTGGAGCCATGAAGGAGCAGACGACGTGACCAAGGAGAGACGCAGCAACGCCCGGCCGACCCGACGTCCCGATGCGCGCGGAGGCTCGCGCCCGACGAGCGGCGGCACACGGCCGCGCCCGAGCCGTGGGAGCACACCGCGGCCCGCGGGCGGCCGCGTGCGCGACAGCGCGCCGCGCACTCGAAGCACGAGCGGAACCGCACGACGTGACACGCGACCACGTGAGGGCTATGCGCCGCGAGGGCGCGCGACGGGAGCGCCGCGAGCCGAGTCCCGGCCGCGCGAGGGCTTTCGTCCGCGCGGCAAGGGCGCGCCACGGGAGGGCAACGCACCACGCGCGCGGCGCGACAGTGCGCCGCGCGAAGGGTTCCGGCCACGAGAGGGCGGCGCGCCGCGCGCGCGTCGCGAGAGCGCACCACGCGAGGGCTACACGCCACGCCCGCGTCGCGAGAGCTTCCGTCCGCGCGAGCGCTACGCGCCGCGCCCGGGCAGCGATCGAGCGCCGCGGGAAGGCTTCAAGCCACGTGAGGGCGGTGCGCCGCGCGCGCGTCGCGAGGGTGCGCCTCGCGAGGGCTTCCGGCCACGTGAAGGCTACGCGCCGCGCGCGCGCCGCGAAGGACCACCGCACGAAGGCTTCCGGCCCCGGGAGAGCTACGCGCCGCGCTCCCGGCCCGAGGGACCGCCGCGTGAGCGACGTCCCCCACGCGAAGGCTACGCGCCACGCGGCCGAGCCACGGGCGCGCCGCGCGAGAGCTACTCCCCGCGACGCGACAGCACGTCACGTGAAGGCTTCCGTCCTCCCGGCGGTCCGCGGTCCCGGGAGGAGTCTCGCCCGCGTCCCGAACGGCCCCGGTTCGAACGTCCGTCGCACGCGCGTCCCCGGGACTCGCAGCCCCAGCACGAGCGCCCGCGTCACGAGCGTCCGCGCGTCGAACGGGCCGAGCGGGTCGAGCATCACGACGATGGCGGCGACCAGCGCGGTGCCGTGAATCGCTCGCGTCCCGTGTACCCGCAGGGGCCGCACGTGCGCTATCGGCGCGACGGCAAGCCATCGGCGCGACCCGCGGCCTGGGGCGCCCCCCGCACTGAGGAACGTGGCGGCGGCAGGCCGTTCACTCCAGCTCCGCCGTCTCGCCACGGCGCGCCGCCTCGCGGCGGCGTGCCCGAGGATCGTCGCGCGCCCGCGCCGTACGGCGCCGACGGTCCGTCGCTGCCTGCCGATCCACGCGAAGCGGCGCTCCGCATCCTGCACGCGGTGGACACGCGCAGCGCGTTCAGCGACCGGCTGCTCGACGGCGCACACGCCCGCGCGGGCGCCGATCCACGGGACCGCGCGCTGTTGCACGAGTTGGTGAAGGGCACACTGCGCTGGCGCGGCCGGCTGGATGCCGCGCTCGACGCGCGCGTGCACGTCGGGCTCGCGAACACGCAGCCGTGGATCCGCAACATCCTCCGGCTCGGTGCCTACCAGATCCTGTTCCTTGACCGCGTCCCGACGCACGCGGCCGTGGACGAATCGGTGAAGCTCGCGCACAAGTACGCGCATCCCGGCGCGGCCGGTCTCGTGAACAGCGTGCTGCGACGTCTGGCGGAAGAGAAGCCGGGCATCGTGTGGCCGGAGGGCGACGACGTGGATTCGCTCACGGTCTGGGGATCGCACCCGCGCTGGATCGTCGAGCGCTGGCTCGCGCGCTTCGGGCCCGCGGAGACGCGTGCGCTGCTCGAGGCCGACAATCGGTCGGTCCCCACCGGGCTGCGCGCGAACACGCTCCGGAACACTCGCGAACAGCTCATCGAGATGCTCGGGCGAGAAGGGGTCGAGGCGCGCGCTGCGACGTTGTCCCCGGACCTCGTATGGGTGGAAGGCCATCACTCGCCGGGCGCGCTCCACAGCTTCCGCGCCGGGCGCTGCACCGCCCAGGACGAGAGCGAGGCGCTCGTGGGCCGTGTCGTGGCGCCGCGCGCGCACGAGCGTGTGCTCGACCTGTGCGCCGCCCCGGGCGGCAAGAGCACGCACCTGGCCGAACTCATGGGTGACGAGGGCGAGGTGTGGGCCATGGAGCGCGACGCGCATCGTGTCGAGACGCTCAAGTCAACGCTCGAACGGCTCGGCACTCACAGCGTGCACGTCGTGCACGGTGACGGCCGGACGTACGAGTTCCCGATGCCGTTCGATCGCGTGCTCGTGGACGCGCCGTGCAGTGGCATGGGCGTGCTCGCGCGTCGCGCCGACGCGCGCTGGCGCAAGGGGCCCGAGGTGCTGGCCGAGATGCCGCCGGTGCAGCTGGACCTGCTCCGTTCGGCGGGCCGCTACCTGGCGCCTGGCGGGCTGCTCGTCTACAGCGTGTGTTCGTTCGAGCCGGAGGAGACGGATCACGTCGTCGCGCGCTTCCTCGCCGAGCATCCGGGCTGGACGCTCGAGAGCGTGGCCGGAAGCGTTCCGGATGCCGTGGTGACGCCCGAGGGAACGATGCGTGTGCTGCCGCATCTCCACGGCTGCGACGGCGCGTTCGCGGCACGACTGCGGAAGCCGTGAGCGACGCGGCCCGGTCCGAGAGGCCACCCGAGGTGCCGGTCCACTCGCCGGGCCCGCCGCGGAAGCCGTGGCGGCAGGTCCTGTTCACGGTGCTCGTGGCGCTGCTCGCGTTCATCGTCGGATTGTCGGTGTTCAATGGTGTGCTGATGCCGCGCCTCATCCATCGCGAGGGCGAGGTGCGCGTGCCCGACCTCTCGAACCTGACGCTGGAGCAGGCGCAGAAGGCGCTTCAGTCCACCGGGCTGCCGCTGTCGAGGGCCGGCGAGCGGTTCGACGTGGGCGTGCCGCGCGGTCGCATCGTGCAGCAGGACCCCGCCGCCGGGACGCCCGTCCGGGGCCGCCGGCGCGTCTCCGTCACCGTGAGCCTCGGCGAGGAGTTCAGTTCGGTGCCGGCGCTGTTCGGGGAGACACGGCGTGGCGCGGAGCTGCTGCTCGAGCAGTCCGGCCTGCGTGCGGGCGGTATCACACGCGCGCCGAGCGACGCGGTGGGCGAGGGACTGGTCGTGGCGACCGACCCGCCCGCGGAGAGCGTGCTGCCGCGCGGCGCGACCGTGGCGCTGCTCGTGTCGTCAGGCTTGGGCGACGAGGTGTTCGTGATGCCTGACCTCGTGGGCCGCGAGATCAGTCGCGCGCGAAGGCAACTCGAGGCGCAGGGCTTCCGCGTGCTGTCGCCGCCCGCGGGCCCGAGCACCGGCCCCATCGTCGCGCAGGATCCGCCGGCGGGCGTGCGGCTCACGCGTGACATGAGCATCACGCTGCAGACCGCCGGGCGCGTCGTGCGCTAGCCGGCGCGCGTGCGCTCACGCATCCGGCGGCGGATCTCGCGGGATTCGGCGCGAGCTCGATTGACGGGCGCGATCCCAAGTGATCTGATGCGATTGGAGAGAGTGGTTCACACGAGGGCCAGGCCGAGTCCATGCCCGTGAGTCTCGAGGTGCGCGCGCAGGATGCGAACGGGACATGAAGACCCGCACCCTCGCGATCGGCGCGGCGATCGTCCTTGGACTCGCGGCCGCGGTGCTGATCGTGATGGCGTGGCGCTACTCGAACGACCTTCTGCTGCCGCCGCGACCGTCGACGCTCCGTGAGCAGCGCGTGTTCGCCGCAGGGCCGGGCTGGGTGCGGATCTCTCGCGACCACGAGAGTGAAGCGACCGGCACGTGGGCGCTCGAGTGGCCGGCCGGTTGCGGCTGGGTGGATAGCGTCCGCTCGTTGGACGACACCAGCGTCGTCCGCGACTACCGCGCGACGCGCGGAACGCTTCCGATCGGTGACTGGGTGAGCGTGCGTGGCGTCTCGAAGACGGCGGATCCCGGCTCGCTCTTCGGGCTGCCGTTCGAGACGGTCGACTATCCCGGACCGCTCGGACACTACCCGGCGTGGTTCGTCCCGAGTGGCGGCGCGGACACGACCTGGTTCGTCGCCGTGCACGGGCACGGCGCGAGTCGTGCAGAGGCCTTGCGCACGGTGGGTACGCTCGCGGGGCGGGGCGCCACGTTCCTGGTCATCGCGTATCGCAACGATGCCGGCGCGCCGCGCTCGCCCGACGGCTTCGTGCACCTGGGGGCGACGGAGTGGCAGGACCTCGAGGCGGCCGTGCGGTATGCGCGCGCGCGCGGTGCGCGACGAGTCGTGCCCGTCGGCTACAGCATGGGCGGACAGATCGTCCTGCAGTTCCTCCGTCACTCGGATCTCGTCCGCGAGGTCGACGGCGCTGTGCTCGAGTCGCCGATGCTCGACTGGTCGGCGGGGCTCGCGTATCGCGCGAGCGTGCTCGGGATCCCGCCGCTCGTCGTGGTGCCCGTGCGCGGCGTGGCGACGTGGCGCGCGGGTCTTGACTGGACCGCGCTCGACCAAGTGCGCGACCGCGCGCCGCTGCCGGTGCCGGTGCTGCTCTTCCACGGGGCGGGCGACCGATTCGCGCCGATCGCCGTGAGCGAGGCGTTCTACCGCGCGCATCCGCGCGAGGTCACGTTCGTCCGTTACGAGACCGGGAACCATGTCGAGGCCTGGAACGTGGACCCGGCGACCTACGCGGACACGCTCGAGCGCTGGCTCGACACCCATCATCTGCTGAGCGCGGTTCGCGACTCGATCAGCCCCCCAGCACCGCACACCCGTCCGACTCACGGAGGTCGTCCATGAAGCTCGACCGGATCCCGCACGTCGCCGCACTCGTCCAACTGCTCATCGGCGCTCGTGCGGCCGACGCCGCGGATCCGCCCCCCGCGCCCGAAGGGATCCACTACACCGTCTCCGTCTCGGGACAACACGCGATCGCGGCCGATCTCGAGAAGGGCGGGCAGGCGAGCGCGACACGCGGCAGCGTGAGCGTGTCGGCGTCGCGCCGGTTCGTGCCGGCATTCTCCGCGAGCCTCTCCGCCGGCTACGAGCTCACGGAATGGAAGTTCGAGGCCCCAGTCGCGTTTGCTTCCACCGCGCCCTGGAAGACCATCCAGCGTCCAAGCGCAGGCCTCGGCCTCCAGCTCGCGCTGTCGCCTCGCTTCGTGCTCCAGATGAATCCATTCGCGGAGTGGTCTTCGGCTCGCGGTGTGAAGGCGAGCGATGCTTCCACCTACGGCGCCACCCTGGGTGCGGCCGGGATCTTCGGCCCGCGGCTCACGCTCGGAGGCGGCGCGAAAGTCCAGCGCCAGTTCTTCAGCACTAAGGTGACGGCGTTCGCGATCGTGAACGCGCAGCTCTCGCCGACGCTACGCATCGCGAATGCGAGCGCCAGCGGTCCGCTCGGCGGCGGTGGGTTGGAGCTGCGACTCCAGCCGAACAAGACCTGGGAGTTCGCGATCGGAGGTGTGTACTCGTCCACGCGGTTCCGGCTCGCACCGCAGGGTCAGGGTGCGGGAGACGTCGGCGAGACCGGCGGCATCCCGATCCTCGCTCGCGCCGCATACACCACGACGTCGGGCCTGCGCGCCGATCTCTCGGCCGGCGTGCTCGTGAACGGCCGGGTCGAGCGCCGCGATCCCGATGGTCGCACGCTCGCGAAGGACGACCTCGCCTCCGCACCGATGGTGGCGCTCACGCTCTCGGCCCGGAGGTGAACGCGCGGCCAGGTGATGTCGCGCGTCGGTCCACGCATCAGGGAGCGTCACGCGCACGCTGAGCGACGTCGAGGACAAGGCGGTGGTCGCCGCGAAACCGATCCGCTCGCCGATGCGCTGCGCCACCGGTCGCCTCCGCGATGGTCCCTCCGGATACTCGGAAAGTCGTCCCGCCCGGCCGCATGTTTCGCATGCGGGCGGTGCTGCCGCCCGGAGGGGAGGCAGGTCATGCAGAGCACACGGCACTTGTTGATCGCGGCCGTGGTCCTGTTCGCGGCGGGCTCGAGCGCGGCGAGTTCGAGTGCACCGATCATCGTGCCGCCCGTCCGCGTCGAGGCCCCGGATTGCGTCGCGCTCGTCGGCTCGCTGGCCGGCGTCCCGGCGAGCCTCGGCCGGTTCCAGGTCACGGTGCGCGACATCGCGAACAATCCCTTGAACAACGCAACCGTGGTGGTGGATCTCTCGCGATGCGGAGATTTGCGACTGTGCGCCGACCCACTGGACCCCACGATCGTCGTGGACTGCGCCGCACGCACGGCCGTCTCGCACACGAATGCCCTCGGCATCGCCACGTTCACGCTTCTCGGAGGTTCGCTGGGGTATTCCACCGCCGCCCCCAGCTCGCGGGGCGCCATGGGCAGGATCTTCGTGCCCCCGTATCCGGACTACGGGGTGGACGTGGCGGTGAATGCCTGCGACCTGGACGGGTTCCAGGGTGTGGGTGCCCACGACTTCAGCCTCTGGCTCACCGACTTCGGCTCCGGCGTGCCTTGGGCCCGCTCGGATTACGATTGCAGCGGTGAGGTCGGCGCGAACGATTTGGCGCTCTGGCTCGAGGTTTTCGGGGAAGGGTTGATGTCGAACTCCTGTGCGAGCCTGTGTCCCTGACGGGCGCTGATAGTGAGTCGTGCCACCTCCGGCGTGCGCGGGCCGCGCCCGCTCCCGTTCGGGGCTGGAGCATGCGTCCCGCCCGTCGGCGAACCGCGCACGGCCCCAAGGCCCGCGCACGCTTCGTGCGGTAGAGTCACGGGCAGTCTCCGGCGCCCCTGACGCGCACGGGCGCCACTCGCCACGGAGTCCCCATGACCGCTCTGCCGCCGATCGCAGCGCCCAGCATGTTGTCCGCCGACTTCTCGCGCCTGGGCGAGGAGCTGGCCATCGTGGACGGCGCCCGCGACTGGCTGCACTGCGACATCATGGACCACCACTTCGTGCCGAACCTCACGTTCGGGCCATTGCTCGTGGCCGCCGGGCGCAAACTCACCACTGCGTGTCTTGACGTGCACCTCATGGTCGAGCGGCCGTGGCTCATGGTGGATGGGTTCCGAGAGGCCGGCGCCGATGTCATCACCGTGCACCTCGAAGCCTGCCGCGAGACTCGCGAGGTGCTTCGCCAGATCCGCGCCACGGGCGCCAGGTCCGGGCTCGCGATCAAGCCGGGCACGCCGTACGCCGCCGCGGCGCCGTACCTGCCCGACCTCGATCTGCTGCTCGTCATGACGGTGGAGCCCGGATTCGGCGGCCAGGCGTTCATGCCGGAGATGATGGAAAAGGTCTCTCAAGCCCGCGACGAGCGCGCGCGCAAGCGGCTCGAGTTCCTGATCGAGGTGGACGGCGGCATCGCTGACGCCACGGCGCGTGTCGCGCGCGCGGCCGGCGCCGATGTGTTCGTGGCCGGGCACGCCGTGTTCCGGGCCGCCGACCCACGCGCGGCGCTCGCGGGACTTCGCGCGGCGATCGCCGGCTAGGTTTCACTCGGGCACGTCCGGGACGCGCTCGGACCCCGAATCGGGGGTAGCGGGCTGGGCGTATTTGTTCCAGAATATGAGCGCTCCCCGCGACCGATGCGCCCTCGGCTCCGCCCGACTTCTCGCACACCACCGCCGCAGTGAGGTGACCATGTCGCGTTCGCTCCGGACGTTCTCGCTGGCGCTGCTCTTCACACCGTCCCTGATCCTGGTCCCGTGCGCGCGCGCGGGCTTCCCGCCCATCGGCAACCCGATCCTGCCGGGATGCATCCGGCTGGTGGGATCGGACGGCGTGCAGGCGAGCCCCTCCGGGGCGTTCTCCGTCGTGGTGCGCGACCTCGCGAACAATCCACTCCCGTTCGTCGCCGTGATCGTGGATCTCTCGGGCGCGCCCGACCTCCGCCTGTGTGGCAACCAGCTCGATGCTTCCCTCACGCTGGACTGCACAAATGCCCGCGTCAGCGCGCTCACCGACGCGAACGGCGTTGCGCGTTTCACATTGCTCGGGGGCGGCTATGGACCTCCGTTCACCATCGGGTTCCCGGCGCAGATCTTCTGCCAGGGCTTCCTGCTCGGCTCGGTGCCGGTCTGCTCGTTCGACCTCGACGGCCAGGGCGGCGTGAGCGCGAACGACCTGTCGGTATGGCTCGCGGAGTTCGCCGCCGGCACGCCCTACGTTCGGTCCGACTTCGACTGCAGTGGCGACGTCGGCGCGAACGACCTGTCGTTCTGGTTCGGGGCGTTCGCGTCCGGCACGCAGATCGGCTCCTGCGGCACGACCTGCCCCTGAGTCTCGCGCGGCGCCGCTTGGCCGCGACTCGCTGGGGGATGTGGTATTTTCCCGGGTTCACCCCCACCCCTGAGGCTCCCGCTTGTTCGAATCACTCACCGACCGGCTGCAGGGCATCTTTCGCACGCTCAGCGGCCAGGCGCGGCTGACACCAGACAATATCCGCGACAGTTTGCGCGACGTGCGCCGGGCGCTGCTCGAGGCCGACGTGCCCGTGCAGGTCGCCAAGGATTTCGTCGCGCGCGTCGAAGAACGTGCCGTGGGTGAGGAGGTCTTGAAGAGCCTGTCGCCCGCCCAGCAGGTGGTGGGCGTCGTGCGCGACGAACTCGTTCGCATGCTGGGCGACAGCCGCGTCACGCTCGCGGGCTCACCCCACCTGCCCACGGTGGTGCTGCTCGCCGGACTCCAGGGCTCGGGCAAGACCACGTTCGCGGGCAAGCTGGCCGTGTGGCTCAAGGCGCGCTCCAAGACCACGCTGCTCGCCAGCGCCGACATCTACCGACCCGCGGCGATCGATCAGTTGGAGCGCGTGGCCGGGACCGCTGGCGCCGGCTTCTGGCGTGCGCCCGAGGAAACGTCGCCGCGGGACATCGCGGCCGGCGAGCTCGAGCAGGCGCGCGTGCGCGGGTTCGACTTCCTCGTCCTCGACACCGCGGGCCGGCTGCACGTGGACGACGCGCTCATGGCGGAGCTGGAAGAACTCAAGCGCACGGTGCGAGCGC
>JAHFBX010000291.1 GCA_023249815.1 Candidatus Eiseniibacteriota bacterium | reverse complement strand
CGACCCCATGGACACCACGATGGGCTTCCCGGTCTCCCGGCGCAGCCGCTCGACGGCGTGATCCATGAGATAGGACGCACTCGAGGAGCCGCCCGGGCTCTCGATGCGCAGCACCACGGCGCGGATACCCGGCGCCTTGATCGCGCGCTCGAGCTGCGCGGCGAACGTCTCGTCGCCGAGCACACCGCCGTCCAGGAGATCGCTGCCATTGCGGCCATCCACGATGGTGCCGCCCGCGTACACGACCGCGATGCGCTCCGGCGTGTGCCACACCGTGCGCGCGGGCGGCGCCCGGCGGAGGTCGGCGAGCCGCGGCTTGGCCCCGAGTCCGGTGCGCCGGCCCAGCTCCGCGACGGCCTGCTCGCGCCAGCCCACCGAGTCGATGACGCCGAGACTTGCGAGCGTCGCCGCCGGATGCGACCGGCCGTCGAGCACGGGAAGCAATCGTTCGGGCGTGATGCGGCGGCCACTCGTGACCGCGGACACGAACAGCTCCTGCCGTTGCGTGAGCAGTCGCTGGATCACGAGCGTGTCCGCCGGCGGCGTGGAGTCCACGCTGTAGTTGCGATAGGCGCTCTTGAAGTCGCCGACGCTCGTGCGGTCCAGACGGATGCCGAGGTTGGCGAGCATGTGGCGGTAGTAGCGGCGCTCGGCGCGCAGTCCCAGGCCCGCGAACTCCGCCGCGGGGGACGCGACGATCGCGCTCGCGGCGCTCGCCAGGTAGAGGTCGCCGCGGCTGCCGCCTCGCTGTAGGAATGCGACGACGGGTTTCCCAGCCTGCACGAGTCTCGCGACTCGCGGGCGCAGCTCCTCCAGTTGCGCCATGCCCGTGGCGTGGTCCAGTTCGAGGAACACGCCGCGCGTCAGCGGGTCCTCGAGAGCCTGTTCGAGCTGGCGATGGATCGGACCCGACGGCGTGCCGCTGCCGCCGCCACCCAACAGTCCCGACCGGATGGCTTCGTCGGCGAGCCCGCCCGCGACGCGCACGCGCGCGACGCGCCGCAGCGCTCGCGGCATGAACACCGTGCGGTCCTCGCCCTCGTGACTCGCGATCGCCACGCTCTCGCGCACGCGGCCCGCGCGCGTGCGCGCTTGCGACGCCTGCACGCTCCGGCGCACACCGCGCAGGCCCACGCCCAGCTGGAACGCGCCATGGCCTTCGGCGAGTGCTCTCAGTTCGAGCCCCGGCAGCGGTTCGATCGCGACGCCGGCTCGCACGCGCGCCTCGCGCCCCGACGCGCCCTCTTGGAGTGTCGCGTCCGCGGTGAACGTGAGTCTCGCGCCGGGCTCGTGCGCCAACCCTCGGGACCATGCGAGCGGGCGCAAGCCCAGCGCGAACGTGTAGTCGCGCTCGAGCCGATCGCCGCGGAACGACGGTTCGAACACGTGCGCCACGACCAGCCCCAGGCTCGCCCACGGCAGCGGGCGCATGAGGAGCCCGGCGCGATCGTCGAACACGCGTTCGTTCGCCGGGGCGCTCGCCACGCGCAGCGTCGGCGCCCAGCCCCAGCGGCAGGCGTCGCTGCCCGCGGAGAAACCGAGCCCGAACGACAGCGTCGAGTCGCGCTCGCGCGTGACTCCGAACGCGACCCGCCGGATCGAGGCGAGGCCGGCGCTCCACTCGTGGCCGGAGTCGCGCCGCGAGTAGGCGAGCAGCAGTTCCGACGGATAGCGCTGGCCGATCGCGGCCGGGTTCACGAGCAACGCGCGAACATCATCGGTGCCCGCGGCGCTCTCGTCGGCAAGCGCCGTCGCGTCGGGAAACGCTCCGGCGCGGGCCATGGCGGCTGCTGACGTGAGCGCCAGAACGGCCGCGAGGCTCGCGAGCGCCACGCCACGAGCCGCGCGCAACGGCCCACCGCCTCGCACTCGGGTCATCCGCGGCGGCTCACGCCGAGAGGCTCACGCCGATCCGCGGACAGTGCGCCGCGAGCGCGCACGCGCTGCAGCGCGGCTTGCGCGCGTTGCACACGGCGCGGCCGTGCAAGATCAGCCAGTGGGCGACCAGCGTCCACGACTCGCGTGGCACGAGCGGCATGAGCGCGAACTCGATCTTCACGGCGTCGGTCTCGTTCGTGAGCCCGAGCCGGTTCGAGAGCCTCGTGACATGCGTGTCCACGACGATGCCGGTGTTGATGCCGTAGGCGTTCCCGAGCACCACGTTCGCCGTCTTGCGACCGACCCCGCGCAGCGCGGTCAACTCCTCGAGCGTGCGCGGCACCTGGCTGCCATGCATGGCGATGATGTCGGCGCACGCCTCACGGATGGCGCGCGCCTTGTTGCGGAAGAAGCCCGTCGAGTGGATGGCCTTCTCGAGCGCGGCGGGATCCGCCGCCGCGAACGCCGCGGCGTCGGGGTAGGTTTCGAACAGCGTCGGCGTGACCTTGTTGACGCGCTCGTCCGTGCATTGCGCCGACAGGATGGTGGCGACCAACAGTTGCAGCGGCGTGCGGAAGTCCAGCGCGCAGTGCGCCTCGGGGTAGAGCTCGCGCAACTGTTCAAGCACGGCGGACACTCGCACCGGGGCGGGGGCGAGGAAGCGCTTTCGCGCGGGCCCACGCGTGGCTCGCACCGGCTTCTTGCGCGCGGCGCGCCGTGACACCGCGGCCGTGCCGCGGGCCCCCTTCTTGGCGTGCGCGGGGCGTTTCTTCGCGGTGGTCCGGGAACGGCCGGGCGCCGAGCGAACGCGTGGCTTCTGCGGCAGTTTCGCGGAGCCAGCCTTGCGACGCGAGCGCGGGGAGCGGCGAGCCATGGTGCGCGGAGCGTAGCGGAGGGGCCCGGGGAACCGCCACCCCGGGCCCTCTGCGACGTGCGACACATCGTTGGCTCTGTTCCGCCGTGCGTGGCGTGCGCGGGCGCGCGCGGGCGAGGGAGTCGCGGTACGTGCTTCTAGAATCCCCAAGCCAGCCCGAACCGCATGCCCATGCCGTCACCGCTCACGGTCTCGTGCACGGTCTGTCCGGTGTTGGGATCGGTGGCATCGCGGCCCAGCTCGGCGCCGTTCACGAACACTTCGCCATTCAGCCGTGTGCGGCCGCCCAGTGGCACGCCCGCGCCGCCCCACAGCTGCCAGCCCCAGCCGCTGAACGTGCCTTCGAACGACTGGCCGGTGGTGAAGTCGTCACCCGAGAGCAACAGCACCTGGTAGCCGCCGCCGGCGCCGAAATACGGGATGATGCCCATGTCGTCGGGGCCCGAGAATTGGAGGAATCCCATGATCGGGAACATGTTCACCGAGGCGCGCGCGATGTCCTGCTTTACCTCGATGGGCACGCCGCCCGGGCCGACGGTGGTAGAGGACACGCTCGAGACGTTCTCGCCCTTGTGGACCCAGTCCACGCCGAGCCCGAGCTGGACGTTCTGGTCCAGCATGGGACCGCCGCGCACGCCGATGTCGAACCGTGACGACTGGTCGCCGTCCGGATCGAAGAAGCCCATGTGGATCTGGCTCACGCCCGAGGATTCCGGCTGGCGCTGGCGAAAGTGCCCGCTGCGCGTGCGCGGCCGGTAGTGCACGCCGGCGATCTCGACGCGAGCGGGTGCCGGAACATGGGCAAGCGCCAGCGTGAGTGGCGTGGACGACTCCATCGCCAGCTTCGACGGCTCGAACACCGTCGCGGCGCCGGCGATCGGAGCTTGAAGGACGAGCGCCGCACAGGCGGCGAAGGTGAGGCGAGATCGGATGCGCATTTCGGGTCTCCCGGTCGGCGTCCGATCCGCGACCGGGGAAGTCGCGGACGGGCTGGCCGTGTTGGTTCCTCCCCACACCATGGCACGCTCCGTGCCGGAATGCCCATCCGCGCGGGAGGCACGCCACTGGGCGCGGAGTTAGCGCCTTCGGGCGCCGTTCCGTGTCGCGACGCGGTCGGTCGCGCGTTGCCGTTCCGTCGCGCAGTGTTGCGGGCGTGCCGCACCTCTCGCTAGGGTTCGCCGCGCCCCGAACCCCTCTCCATGGACCGCCCGTGACCGCCACCCGCCGCAATGGCCCGCCGTTCGTGGCCGCCGCCTGTTCGCTCCTGCTCGCGACCACGCTCGCCCCCGTGCACGCCCAAGGCCCCACGCTCGCCGTGGAAGACACGATGCACACCGCCGTCGCCGAGGTTCTCGTGCGCGCGCCGCGCGTGACGCTCGACGAGATCCTCGACCGGGTCGCGCGCGGCGAGGCGCGGCGCGATTCGCTCATGCGCGACCAGTCGTTCACCGCCACGATGCGCGTGCTGCGCAACACCGCGGGCAAGGGCAAGCCCGAGCTCTTCGCCGAGACGGTGTCGAAGGTGTATCGGAAGAAGCCGGACCTCGTGCGCACGGTGACGCTGCGGCAGTACGAGCGCCA
>JAHFBX010000290.1 GCA_023249815.1 Candidatus Eiseniibacteriota bacterium | reverse complement strand
CTCGACGGTGCCGTTGTCCTGCTGGCCACTATAGATGTGGTACGGGAACCGTTCGTCGGCGGCGAGGTGATAGAACTGCCCGGTGGGTTGGTTGTACCAGCTCGACCACGTCGTCCCGGCGTTGTTTGTGATCACGGCGCCCTGGTCCGACCCGGTGATCATGCGGCGTGGATCGGACGGGTCGATCCACAGTGCGTGGTAGTCATCGCCGCCGGGTGAGCCGCGCAGCACCTCGAGCGTGCGCCCGCCGTCGCGCGACACGCGGATCGATCGGCCCATGACGTACACCCGGTTCTCGTCGTCGGGCGCCACGACGATGCGACCGAAGTAGCTGCTGCCGATGCTCCGTTCCGGGTTCACGAGCTGCCACGACCCGCCGCCGTCCGCGCTCCGGTAGAGCCCCGAAGCCGAGGCCCCCTCCCCGCGCGTCTCCGGGGGATAGGCCTGGACGCACGCGTACACGATCCGGCCCGCGCTCCCGCGCGCGACCGCGACGCCGATGCGGCCCACGCGTCCTTCGGGAAGCCCGCCGGTGAGGCGCCGCCAGTGCTCGCCGCCGTCGACGCTCCGCCACACGCCCGAGCCGCGCCCTCCCTGCGGCATGAAGTAGTCGAGCCAGGGATGGAGTCGCATCTGCCACGTCGCTGCGTAGACCACCGAGGGCGAGAGGGGATCCCACGCGAGGTCCACGGCGCCGACCGAGTCGGGCGTGGCGAGCACGCGTTGCCACGTCTTACCGCCGTCTCTCGTCGAGTAGACGCCGCGCCCGACGTCGCTCCCGAACACGTGGCCGAGCACGGCGACCAGCACGCGGTCGGGGTCCTTCGGGTGGACGAGGATCGCGCCGATGTGGCGCGACGCGGCGAGGCCCATTCGCGTCCAGGTCTCCCCCGCGTCGCCCGATCGGTAGAGGCCCTCGCCGGCCATGATGTCGTAGCGCGCGTCGGCCTGACCGGTGCCGGCGTACAACACTCGAGCGTCGGAGGGCGCCACGGCAATCGCGCCGATCGCCGCGGCGCGGTCGTGCTGCATCAGGCCGCGCCAGGTCCGGCCCGCGTCGGTGGTCTTCCACACGCCGCCGCCCGCCGATCCGAAGTAGAAGGTGTTCGCGTCCCTTTCGATTCCGGTGACGGCGGTGGCCCAGCCCGCACGAAACGGACCGACGAGCCGCCAAGTCGCGTCGGGCAATGGCGCCGCGGCGGCCTGCGTCACAAGAAGGAACGCCGTGACCAGCGAGTGGAGCGACATGCGGCGCATCAGCGGAAACCTCTAGCTCAGGCGTTGGCTCGAAGGCGGGAGTCGCAACGGAGTGCGAGCGCCTCCTCGCCGACGCCCGTCGACATGGAGTTCAATGAAGAAGTCTGCTGCTCGCTTGCGTGCTCGATGCAGTCGCACGCTTCGGGTACGGCCGGACGAGCACCGTGTCGGCGATCGGGATGACCTCGTCGAAGTGGATGGCCATCGATCCGCGGCCAGGGGCCGACGCTACCACGAATGTCACGCGTGGGGCGGTGTCCATGAACAGCATGCCGTGCCCGCCGGGACTCCATGCGGTCGGTCGCCGCGTCTCGCCGCGCGAACACCTATCGTACGCGAACCACGACCATCGAGGCTGATTGCCTGCCCGCGCGGAGGCGAATGAAATAGACACCCACCGGGGCAGCCGCGCCGTGGAGATCGGTCCCGTCCCACTGGGCATTGTGGAGGCCCGAGCTTTCGAAGCCGCTCTGGAGTACGCGCACCACCGCCCCGCGCACGTCGAACACCCGCAGGTCCACGATGGCCGGCTGATCGAGCGTGTATTGCACTCCCGTGAGGCTGCGGAACGGGTTCGCGCCGGCGCGCATCAGGTGCAGGCCACCGGACGCGCGCAAGGGAGGCTCCACTGCGAGCGTGAAGTTCGCCGAGTCATTCCACAGCGCCACGAACGGAATGCTGTCGCCCCCGGCATGCCGGAAGGCGCCGGCCACCACAAGGTCGTTCCCCATCGTCAGCAGCGCGTTCACCGCGCCGTCCACACCGTCGCCCAGCGGCGCCCAATTGCCGGCGGGGCCACCGGTCATGCGACGCGCGAGGAATGGCGCCGGCACGCCGCCCACGCTCGCGAAACGGCCGCCCGCCACCAGTGCGCCGTGGTACCAGGTCAGGGCGTCCACGGGGCCGTCCGCGCCCCCGTCGAGCGCAGTCCAGCCGGTGCCGTCCCAGCGCGCGAGGTTCGCCGCGGGTGCGCCGCCGGCCAGGTCGAACTGACCGCCGACAACAATGGCGCAGCCCGAGGGACAGGCGGCGGATGCCTCGACGGCGATCGAATGCACCTCGCCCGGCAGACCCAGCGCCGTCTGGACACCGGATCCGAGTGGCACCCAGCCATCACCCGTCCACGATGCGATCCCGGCGGCGGGCGCACCGCCCACATGTGTGAAGCGGCCCGCCGCGAGGAGCGAGCCCTGGTACGGCACGAGCATGAGCACCGTGCCGTCGAATCCCGCGCCCCCGGGAGTGGCACTGAACGGCTGCCACGTCCCGCTCGGCGTGTCCCATCGAGAGATCCGGCCGAGCGGTATCCCGGCGGAGCTCAGAAAGTCGCCGCCGGCGACGACCGATCCGTTGAACACGGTGAGCGCGCTCACCGAACCGTCCAGGCCCGCGCCCAACGCGTTCCAGCCGCTCGACGGGCTCCAACTCGCGATGTTGTTGGCGGGCGCACCTCCGGCACTGGCAAAACTGCCCCCGACGAACAGCGTCGTGTCGAGGGCGGCCAGGGCGCGGCCCGATCCGCCCGCGCCTGCCGATCCGCCCAGGCCACCGGACATCCCGGTGAACGTGTTCCCGTCCCAGACCGAGATGCCGGTCACGGGTTGCGAGCACGCCTTGGATTGAACGCCCCCCAGTGCGATGCCGAAACTGTTCAGCGGCTGGAAGTAGATTGGAGAAACGGCCGAGACGACGTCATCCACTCCGGTTTCGTAGAGTGGGCTCCACTGCCCCGTGTTGGAATCGTAGCCGGCGATCGCTGTCGCCGTGCGGCCGCCGATCAGGTTGAAGTCACCGCCCGCGATCATGTTGCCACCGTAGTCGGGCAGGATCGCGTTGACCCTTTGATCGGCGCCGGGCGTGAAAGCGCTCCAACTCGCGCCGTTCCACGCCGCGATCTCGCTCACCGAAACGCTTCCGGCCTGATGAAACTCTCCGCCCACCACGAGCGATCCGTTGACGACGCTCAGCGCACGCACCTCGGCCTGTAGGTACAACGAGGCGTATCTCACCCCGCCACCGACAGCCAGAAAATTGTTCGCGCTGTCGCTCCAGCGGGTGATGTGGGGACCGCCGACGTGGTCCAGGCACGTTCCCTGAAGACCCGGGTCGGATCCGGCGTAGCCGAACTGGCCACCGATGTACAGCGATCCTCCGTACACGCAGAGCGCCTGGACGCGGGAGTCCGCGATGCCGTTGCCCGACCCTACGCCGAAGCCCGTTCCGCTCGAGCAGTTGCTCTGCCGCAGAGCGACCCACCGACTCCCATCCCAACGGGCCACGTTGTACGCGTGGCTCTCGGACGAGGACGGAGGGAGGGTCTCGAACCAGCCCCCCGCATACAGACGTGTGTTGTAGACGGCAAGCGCAAACACCAGGAATCCGTAATTCCCGTTCGAGCCCATGGGCTGCCACTGGTGAAAGGTTCCGTCCCAGGCCGCCACGCCGGACGCCGTCATCCCGTCTACCGAGGTGAAACCTCCACCGGCGACCAGGTTGCCGCCAAAGATCGTCAGCGCATACACGCCGCTGCTCACGCCACCCGCAAGCGGGTGCCATTGGCCGCCGTCCCAGCGGGCGATGTTGTTCGTGGCCACGCCGCCGGCGCGCGTGAAGGTGCCTCCCGCGTAGAGATCGCCCTGATAGACGGCGAGCGCGCTGCAGAACGCGTCCTCGTAGGCCCCATAGCCCCTGAAGCCGAAGTTGAGGTCGTACCAGCAGTAGCCGTCCCACGCGGCGATGTTGTTCACCTGCACGCCGCCCGCATGGATGAACCGGCCGCCAACGATGAGGAGACCGTCGTAGACGGCCAGCGCATAGACGGCGCCGTCCACGCCCTGAAGCTTCCGCGATAGCGGGGCCCAATGTTCGTTGTCGGGGTTCGGAGCCCCGGCCGCACGTACCGGGAACGTCACGCGACCGCCCGTGTCGATCCGGCCCTCGCTACCCAACAGCTCGACCGCTCCCTCGTATCCCGAGGCGCGGATTGCCTGCATGTCCACCCCACCGTCCAAGGCGAGGAAGTCGGTGACCGGGCGCGCGTGCGCGGCACCAGCCGAAAGCAGGATGAGGGCCACCAGCACCAGCCTCGCTGGGCGAA
>JAHFBX010000289.1 GCA_023249815.1 Candidatus Eiseniibacteriota bacterium | reverse complement strand
CGGAGCTTGTCCCATCGCTCGCGTCTCACACGAGCGTGTCGCGGCAACACGTGGGGTATTTCCGGCTCGGCGGAGCGCCTCGCGGCATGGAGGTGGGCTCATTCCCGGTGTGGGTCTACCTGGGCGACGCCGCGCGTGGGCTCTTTTACGGATTGCCCGAGTTCGGCCGCTCGGGCGTGAAGGCCGCGCTCCATTCTGCGAGCGGGCGCGCCGACGATCCGGACGCCTCCCCCGGTCCCGACCCAGACGAGATCGAACGCGTCCGCCGCTTCATGGTCGCCCAGCTCGCCGTGCCCGTGCTCGACGTGGTCCACCGCGAGACCTGCCTTTACACGAACACGCCGGACGAGCACTTCCTGATCGGACCGCTCCCCGGTCACTCGAATGTGGTCGTGGGCTCGGCGTGCTCGGGCCACGGCTTCAAGTTCGGCCCGCTCACCGGACGGCTCCTCGCCGAGCTGCTCATGGAGGGCCGCACGTCGGTGCCCGAGTTCGAGCGCGTGCGGGAGAGCTTCGCGATCCCGCTCACCTGAGCGGGCTGGCCGGAGCGGCTGCGGGCGGGCGTAGCAGCGCCTGGAGCGTCTGCCGCACGAGCTCGTCGTTCGGGAAGTAGCGTAGGTGCTCGCGCAGCTCGCGCACGGCTTCGAGGCGCCGGCCGTTCAGCCGATGGTACTCCGCCATGAACCGGTGGGCATTGGGATCGAGCGCGAAGTACCGGAGGGCGCGGCGAAGCGCGAGATGGGCCTCCTCGTCACGTCGCAGCGACAGCAGCGCGCCGCCGCGAATGCTCCACGCCGTGGCCATGAAGATGGCGCATGACGTATCCGGCTGGAGCGTCTCCAGATCGGCGAGCTTCTCGAGCGCCGATTCGTAGTGGCTGTGCGTGAGCGAGTCCGACGCCCACAGGACCGCGCGCAGCGCCGCGGGCTCGATCATGGTCACCTGTGGCGTGAGGTGCGGCTCGAACTCGATCACGACGTCGAGCGGCATGCCGGGGTCAGCCTTCACGTCCGCCATCCCGACGACGCGCAGTGAAGTGTCGCGGTACCACACCTGGAACGCGTTGGCCCCCTGGAACGCGAACAGCGACATGCGCGGCCATTGGTTGCGCGCGATGCGCGCGCCGTGCGGCAGCGTCGGGTGCGTCCGCATGAGCGTCTCGCGCACCTCGCTCGCCAGGTGCTGGAGCGTGGCGACGCGCGAGAAATCGAAGTCCACGTTCGAGCCCGAGACCGAGATGCGCTCGGCGGGCGCCGGACTCGTGAGCAGCGCCGCGAGCCGCACCAGCGCCAGCGCGCCGAGCCAGGCCGCGGGCGCGGCACGCAGGAGCGCCACCAGCGCGACCCCGAAGCCAACCGCCGGGATCACCGAGCGATGGCTGGACCAGAGCGGCATGAAGCGCGCGAGCGGCAGCATCGCGACACCTGCCCACACCGCGCCCCACAGCACCCACGGCAGCGCGGCGCGAAGCTGCCGGCGGCCCGCCGCTGACGCGACGCCGATCGCGATACCGCTCGAGACCACGAACACGACGGCCCACGGCATCCAGGTGGACGACAGCGAGGCCGGGTCGCGCACGCTCCACAGATCCAGCCACACGCCGCGCACTGCAAATAGCCCCTGCGCGATCGCGCCCGGCGAGGCGCCCTCCTCCGCCCCTCGCGGCGGCGGCAGGAGCCCCGCGCGGCGCGACACCCATTCGTGCACGAGCCACCACACCCCCACCACGAGCGCCGAGGCTGCCAGCGTGCGCAGCCGGTCCCCGTGCGTCGCGGGCGCGCCACGCGAGCCCTTGTGCGCCGGCCACAGCGCCAGCGCGGGAGCGAACGCGAGCGCGGTCTCCTTGCAGAGCAGTGCCAAGAGCAGTGCCACGAGCGCCACGGGCCGCCAGCCGCGTGAGAGCGCGTGCAGCGCCACGGTCCCGAACACGAGCGCCAGCAGGTCCTGGGCGCAGCTCGGCCAGGTCAGGAGTTGGCGTGCGGCGTCCAGGACCACCGGGAACGAGGCCGCAAGTGCGGCGGCGGGCGCAGGCCATGCGGGGCGGAGCGAGCGGTGGAGCAGCACCGCCGAGGTGGCGAGCAGTGCCGCGTGGAACAGCGCCACGCCGAGTGGCCACGACAGCATGAGCGGCCCGAGCAGTTGGTAGTAGAGCTGGCGCGAGAGCGGTCGCCAGTAGAGCGGGCTGCCCCCGCCGTCCAGCCAGTCCGGAGGAGGGCGAAGTAGCGCGTGCGAAAGAAAGCCGAAGTCGTCCGCCACCGGGGATCCGAGCGGCGCCGAGCGCGCCGCGAGCAGCACGGCGAGCACACCCGCCACCAGGATCGTGGTCCACGGATCCAGCCAGAAGGCGGGAGGTGGCACGATAACTGGTTCAGCGACAGTGTTTTGCAGCGACGTCACTGGGGAACGCCGACGCTTTGACATGCATACACCATCCCCCCGGCGCGCACTCGTGCGCAAGCCCCGGGGGGGATACAATGTGTTGAAACACATGTTTCGGCGCGGTCAATGTTGTGAGCCTCACGCGCCCGCCTTCCATCGCAATGACACGTCTCCTTCTGAGACAACCGAGTATTCACTGCGTCAGCTTCAGTTCGGCCCCCACTGCACTCACGCCACGAAGGAGTCTTCGCATGAAACTCGTGACCCGGTTCCTGGCCGCCTGCATCGGGGTGCTCGCAACCGCCGCGATCGCCTCGGCCGCTCCCGTGACCTGGAAGGTCGACCCCAACCACACCGAGGTGGGCTTCGAGGTCCGCCACTTCTTCTCGAAGGTGCACGGCCGCTTCCGCGACTTCGAGGGCACGATCGTGTTCGACGAGGCCGACCCCTCGGCCATCCAGGTGGAGGCCACGGCGAAGGTGGTGAGCGTGGACACCGGCAATTCGAATCGTGACGCGGACCTGAAGAGCCCGAACTTCTTCGAGGCCGAGAAGCACCCGACGCTGACGTTCACGAGCACGAAGGTCACCAGGGCCGGTAAGGACAAGTACAAGGTAGCCGGCGACCTCACGATGCGCGGCGTCACGAAGCCGGTCACGTTCGACGCCGAGTTCCTGGGCGCCTCCACGGTGGGCGTGGACGGCAAGTCCTGGGGCAGCAGGGCCGGGTTCGCGGCCACGGCGGTCGTGAACCGCAAGGACTTCGGCATCAGCTGGAACCAGACGCTCGACAACGGCAGCCTGATGCTGGGTGACATGGTCACGATCCACCTCAACATCGAGGCAAAAAAGGCGGACTGACGCGGACGCCTCGGCGCTCCAGCGAATCAGTCGAGCCGAGGCACGAAAGGCCCGGAGTGATCCGGGCCTTCGGCCATTCATCCCGCGTCTGCTCCGCGTGCGGGCCCTGTTGCTAGCGATACAGATTCTTCACACGACTCCAAGTGCGTTTGGTCGTCGGAACAGGCTGTGCGCCGAGCTGCCCGCGGATCTCGCCACCGGGGTACGTGGTCGAGTGGACGTTCACATAGAACAGGCCGGCGTTGAGATTGGCGACGTCGGTGGCGGTGATGCCGCCAACGATGAAATTGGTGAGCGTCCCGTCATGGTTCGCGTTGCTCAAGACCCACGGCGCGGCTGGCGCCACGAATCCCCACTTGACACTGGCGTTGACGCCGAACGGTGCGGGCCCATGGATGTGCGAGGCCGTGTACGTGCCCGCCAGGCTCTGGAACTGGCACGAGATGCTCAACTGAGTCTGTGCTGCATTGAGCACCACGGTCGCGTTGCCCGTCGCGGAGGTGGCGGACACCGGCACTTCGTTCGCGCCGGTCATGACCGTGACGTAGGTGGTCTGTGCCCGTGATGGCAGGGAGATCGCCAGTCCGAGGACGGACGCAAGGATGAGGTAGCGAGGGCGCACAGGGGGCCTCCGGAATGGGACTTGGGACAGGCGTGAGCAAGGGCTGGATGACGTCCGAGTCAGGACTCCGAGCCAACCGCAGTGTGCGTCCCCGAGGCACGAGTCTCAATGTGAAAATAGGCGGTTCCATTGCCTTCACTGATACTCCCGGGGTGCCCGAGCCACTTGGAACCTGCCGCCCGGGGAGCCCGGCACGCTCCAACTCGCGCCTCCCAGCCAACGTCTCGAGCCCCGGGCGCAAGATTCCTGCTGCACGCGTGTTCGCGCGGAGGCATCATGGTGGTCGACATCCTTCGCCTGATCGGGACCCGCATGACCACCAGACCCAAGCCCCACTTCGCGCCGGCCTCTGCCTCGATGCTTTTCGCCCTCCTGCTCCTCACCGGCCCCGTCTGGACGGCCCAAGCCACGACCGCCGGGCACTGCGCGCCGGCCCGGGTGACGCCGGTTCCCGGTGACCCCGGCGCCTATCGCATCGAGACCGCCCGCGCCACGACCATCGCTC
>JAHFBX010000288.1 GCA_023249815.1 Candidatus Eiseniibacteriota bacterium | reverse complement strand
ACGTGCTCGCGACCGCCGTCACCGAGCTGTTCCCCGACGTGAAGGTGGCCGGCGGCCCGCCCATCGAGGGCGGCTTCTACTACGACTTCGCGCGCGCCGTGCCGTTCACGCCTTAGGACCTGGAGCGCATCGAGGCTCGCATGCGCGAGGTGGTCGCCGCCGATCAGCCGTTCGAGGCCGGCGAGATGACCCGCGACGAAGCGCGCTCCCACTGGGAAAAGCTGGGGGAGAAGTACAAGCTCCACTTCCTCTCGCAGATCCCCGAGGGCGCCAAGGTCGGCACCTACCGGAACGGCCCGTTCCTTGACCTGTGCCGAGGACCGCACCTCGCGCGCACCGGCGAGTTGAACGCGTTCAAGCTCACGCACGTCGCGGGCGCCTACTGGCTGGGGAGCGAGCGGAACGAGATGCTGCAGCGCATCTACGGCACCGCGTTCGCGACCCAGGGCGAACTCGACGAGCACCTGAAGCGGGTGGAGGAGGCGCTCAAGCGCGACCATCGCCGCGTTGGTCGCGAGCTCGACCTGTTCTCGATCCACGAGGAGGTGGGGCCGGGTCTCGTCCTCTGGCACCCGCGGCTCGGCATGGTGCGCCACGTGCTCGAGGGCTACTGGAAGGAAGAGCACTACAAGGCCGGCTACCAGTTCGTGTACACGCCGCACATCGCGAGCGAGAAGCTCTTCCAGATCTCCGGGCACCTCGAGAACTACGCCGACATCATGTACTCGCCGATGCAGATCGACGAGCAGGCGTACCGCGCCAAGCCGATGAATTGCCCCGGCCACATCATGATCTACAACTCGCGCAAGCACAGCTACCGCGAGCTGCCGCTGCGCTACGCCGAGCTGGGCACCGTGTACCGCTACGAACGCTCGGGCGTGCTGCACGGGATGGAGCGAGTGCGCGGTTTCACCCAGGACGACTCGCACATCTTCTGCACGCCGGACCAGCTTCAGTCCGAGGTGCTCGGCGTCCTGGACCTGATGGATCGCCTGCTCAAGACCTTCGGCTACGACTACAAGTGCTTCCTCGCCACCCGCCCGAAAGACAAGTACATCGGTTCGGACGAGGAGTGGGAGTTCGCCACGGCCGCGCTGCGCGCCGCGCTCGAGGTACGCGGGCTGCCCTACGAGGTGGACGAGGGCGGCGGCGCGTTCTACGCGCCCAAGATCGACGTGAAACTCCGCGACGCGCTCGGCCGTGAGTGGCAGTGCCCGACGATCCAGGTGGACCTGAACCTGCCCAAGCGCTTCGGCGTGTACTACACCGGGCCGGACGGGCAGGACCACGAGGTCATCATGCTGCACCGCGCGCTGTACGGCTCGCTCGAGCGCTTCGTGGGCATCTTCATCGAGCACACGGGCGGCGAGTTCCCGGTGTGGGTGGCGCCGTTGCAGGCGCTGGTGATCCCGGTGAACGCGAAGGCGTACGATTACGCGAACGCGACCGTGCGCGCGTTGCAGGACGCGGACGTCCGCGCCGATGTGGACGTGCGCGACGAGAAGCTTGGGGCGAAGATTCGCGACGCGGAGTTGCTCAAGATCCCGTACATGTTGGTCGTGGGTCCCCGAGACGCCGAGGCGGGCACGGTCTCCGTCCGCCGCAAGGGCGAGGGCGACCTGGGCGCGATGCCGCTCGCCTCGTTCCTCGAGCGCATCGCCCGCGAGGTCCGGGACAAGGTGCGCTAGCAGGCCCCGCCAGCATGTCGAGCGGGGCGGATGCCCGCCGCCATGAGCATCTCCTGGTGTAACTACCGCGCCCGCGAGCACGTCGAGCGGGGCGGATGCGCTGATTCCGCAGATGGGCGAGAGCGAAGCGACGGGTTCCGTCGAGGAAATCGGCGTATCCGCCCCGCGGTCCAAGCAGGTTTTCGCAGCATCAGCCCCAGCTCAAACTGTTCGCCGGCGAGTCGGCGAGAGCGCTACTTCCCCTGCCAGCCGATACGCACCGACCAGGTCTGCAGCCTGTCTTGCGGCCGGTCGAGCGTGGACCAGCGGAGTTCGGCGCCGAGTGTCGGCCCGAACAGATCGAACTCGTATCGCGTGCCCAGCGTCCCGATCCATGCCCAGCCATTCGAGCCCGGAAACTCGATGTCGAGCGTCTCGAACGGATTGCTGAAGTGGTACGCGCGCTGCCCGGCCGACAGGTAACCGCGCCCGGCGCCCACGAGCAGCCACGTGTGCGGTAGCGCCTGCCATTGGAGTTCCGCGCGCCCCATGCCGAGCCAGCCGCGGCTCCGCCAGTCGAACGACACGGTGTCCACGAGTGTCCCCCCATCGATGTCCTGGAAAGTCACGAACTGGTAGGTGGCCTTGCCGACGGCCGGAAGCAGCTGGCACTCGCCGTTCAATCGCAGGTGTAACCGGGGACGCGGGCGCGCTTCGACGCCCAGCTCGAAGTCCTCGCCCGCCTCGTAGCGCTCGCGGATGAATCGCGGCGAGGAGATCCAACCGAAGCCGACGCTCGCGTGCATGTGCAGCCAGCGGGGGAGGAACGACGCGCTGTCCGGCGTCGTGGCTGGGGCGGCGGGCTCGGGCTCCGGAACGGCGGCGCGGGCGACGCCGGGCGCGAGCAGCATGAGCATGAGCGGGAGCGTCGAGCGACCGAACCAACCTTGAACCGAGGGCATTCCGACACCTCGAAGGGTCGCGCCCGTTTGCGGGCGCGGGTTTCGCCGCGGTCGACGCCCGTCAGTCTAGCGCGCGCTCCACCGGCTCGCACCCGGAAAGCGCGAGGGCCCCGCAAACTCGCGAGGGCCCTCGAAAGCGCGGCGTGGCTGCCAGCCGTCAGTTCCCGCCGAAGCGGAACAACAGGCCTCCCGAGGCGTCCATGCTGCTCGGCCACCACGTGGTCTCGGCGCCGGCTTCCTTGTAGGTCGCACGACCGATCTTGTGGCCGCCCTGCAGCGTCAGGCCCCAGTTCTCGCCGATCATCATGTGCGCGCCGAGCCGGCCCGACAAGCTGATACGCGAGATGTTCTCGGTCTCGTAGCTGGTGCCCGGAGGAGTCTCGTCCTCGAACTTGGCCTTACCCGTCCAATATTCGATGCCGGGGCCGAAAAACAGGTACGTGCGCTCGCCCAGCGCCACGACGCGGTCACCACCGACGCGCATGTTCCAAGACGACTGCGTGTATCTGAACGTTCCAGCGCTCGTCGTGTCGTTGACACCGGGCGTGTTCTCCTCGCCGAATAGGCCGAGGCCCAGCGAAAAGTTGAGCGCGTAGTCGTCGGCCATCATGTTCCACAGCTCGGCCTTGAAGCCCCACTCCGAGTGATCGAAGGCGGGCGCGAAACCTGAGAACCCGGAGCTTGCCTCAGTCGCGATGTCCGCCGTTCCCGAGGTGAACTGCAGGCCCACGAAGGAGCCTCCGGCGAACGACGTGGTCGCGATCAAGGCCAGCAGGACGACAGAGGCGAGCAGACGCTTCATAGAGGACCCCCGGACGTTCGCGGCCACCATGGCCGGCCGAATGGACCGGGGACGCTAGGGAGGGCCACGCGATGTGTCAACGACGCGGGCGAAGTCGCACTGCGCGCTCGAGAGCCAGCGACCCCGGCGGTGAAGCGTTCCGCCGGGGCCACTCGGGTTCTGGTGAGGGCGTCAGTTGAACGTCGCCGAGAAGCGCAACGCGAACGCCGGCCCGGACCAGTTTTCTTTGATCCCGACGATCGTGTCGTCCTCGGACGAGAAGTAGCTGATCCCGCCGTTCAGGCCGAGGCCCCAGGCGTCGCCGACCCACCATTCCTTCCCGATCGTGCCGTCGAGCGCCAGGCCGGCCTTGGTCTTCCCATCCATGTCCTTCGTGCCGTCCAACGACCCCATGCCAAGTGAGCCCGAGAGGTAGAAGTTGGCGGGCATGATGAAGTAGGTGACCCCGGCGCCGATGGCTCCCATGGTGAGGTCGCCGTTCAATGTGCCGGAACCGGAGCCGAAGCCCGAGATCGTCAGTTTGCCGTCGGGATCGCTCATCGCCCAGCCCCACAGCGTTCCATGCACCGCGAGGTTCGGGGCGACCATGCCACCCACGGCGATGTTGAGGTCGCCCGAGGTGCCCGAGATCTCCAGGCTGCCCGTGGCGTCGCTGATGTCGGCGTTGGCGGCACCGAAGCCCGTGGACAGGCGCAGGAAGAAGCCGTCGTGCGTGCGCGCCTCGCCTCCTGCGCGCGCGGTTCCGTTGGCCACGAGGAACATCGCGGCGACCGCGAGACATGTCGTGAAGCCAGTTCGGAAGCGCATGGGATCCCTCCGGACAATCGATCGGTCGGCCGGCTCTCGCGAGCCACGGCCTGGGGGAGTCGCGCGGGGCGAAAGCCACCCGCGGGCCGGATACTACGGGCGTCGGGCCCGGAAGCAAGCGGCACGGACGGCCCACGCGACGAGCGCGGTGCAGGGTGGAACGCGCGAAACTCGGGGTTTGCGCC
>JAHFBX010000287.1 GCA_023249815.1 Candidatus Eiseniibacteriota bacterium | reverse complement strand
GACATGGACCAGGAAGCGCTGAGCCGGCTGTTCGCGGAGCACGACCTGCAGGCCATTCCCGTCGTGGACGCCGAGGGCCGCATGCAGGGTATCGTGACCGTGGACGACATCGTCGACGTCATCCAGGAAGAGGCGACGGAAGACATCCAGAAGATCGGCGGTACGCGCGCCCTCGAGGCGCCCTATCTCGAGGTCGGGTTCCGCTCGATGCTGTCCAAGCGCGTCGTGTGGCTCATGGTGCTGTTCGTTGGCGAACTGCTCACTGCGACCGCGATGGGCCGGTTCGAGGACGAGATCGCGAAGGCCGTCGTGCTGTCGGTGTTCATCCCGCTCATCATCTCGAGCGGCGGCAACTCCGGCTCGCAGGCGACCACGCTGGTGATCCGCGCCATGGCGCTGGGCGAGGTGACGCTCGGGGACTGGTGGCGCGTCATGCATCGCGAGCTGGTGCAGGGCGCCGCGATCGGCGCCATCCTCGGCCTGGTCGGCATGACGCGCGTGTTCCTGTGGCAGGGGTTGTTCCACGCGTATGGCCCGCACACGGTGAAGCTCGCGTTCACCATCGCAGGCAGCGTCACCGGCGTCGTGCTGTTCGGCACGCTGTCGGGGTCGATGCTGCCGTTCATGCTGAAGCGCGCCGGCCTGGACCCTGCGAGCGCGTCGGCCCCGTTCGTGGCGACGCTCGTGGACGTGACCGGCATCGTCATCTACTTCACGATCGCGAGCCTGATGCTGAGGGGAACCTTGTTGTAGTGGCCGCGGGCCTCGCCGGAACTGTCCGCGGGGGCAGTTGACTGGCACGCCGCCGCCGACTGTGTCAGCGACCGGGCGGGGGCGCTTGAACACCCAGCCAGGCGCCCGTATATTCCCCGCCGGTTCGTGCCAGAACTCCACCCCTTAAGGCGGTCCCGAGAGTCCGCCAGGAGACCGGTGCCATGACAGCCGACACGTTTGCGCATGCCCCGACGCCGCCCGGCGCCGGGATTTTTTCTACCCCGTCCCCCGAGACGGCGGGTGGGCATTCGCCCGCCGGGCGCTCGCACGGGCTGCCCACGACCGGCTTTCCGGAAGGTCGCGTGCCCGCCGCCGATCCGCGCCACTTCCTGGCCCTCGAAGGGCTTTCGCGCGAACAGCTGCTCGCGCTGATCGACGCCTCGGCCCGCGAACGCGCGTGGCTTGCGCTCGGCGAGCCCAACCGCACCGATCTGGCCGGCGTCACCGTGGTGCTCGCGTTCATCGAGGACTCCACGCGCACGCGCACGTCGTTCGAGATCGCGGCGCAACGCCTGGGCGCGAACGTGGTGGTGTTCTCGAGCGCGGCCAGCTCGCTCAACAAGGGCGAGACGCTGCTCGACACGGTGCGACTGTTCGAGGCGATGGGCGCGGCGCTCGTGGTGGTGCGGCACCCCTCGTCCGGCGCGCCGGCGTGGCTCGCCCGCCAGCTCGGCACCATGGGCGTGCTGAACGCCGGTGATGGCATGCACGAGCACCCGACGCAGGGCCTGCTGGACTTGCTCACGCTGCACGACGCCTGGGACGGTCGCTTCGAGGGCCGCCGGCTCGTCATCGTCGGCGACATCGCGCACTCGCGCGTCGCGCGCTCGGCCATCGCGGGGCTCGCCACGCTCGGGACGAAAGTCAACGTGTGCGGGCCGGGTACGCTGCTGCCTGCGGACGTCGAGCAGCTGGGTTGCGAGGTCGCGGGTTCGCTCGAGCAGGCTCTCGACGGCGTCGACGCGGTGATGGCGCTGCGCATCCAGCACGAGCGCATGGCGAAAGGGCTGCTGCCGTCGCTGTCCGAGTTCGCGCGGCTGTGGAGCCTCACGCCCGAGCGCGTCGAGCGCATGGCGCCGCACGCGGTGGTCATGCACCCGGGGCCGGTCAATCGCGGCGTCGAACTGGCGCACGAGGTGGCCGACGGGCCGCGCTCGCGCATCCTCGCCCAGGTGGCGAACGGGGTCGCGGTGCGCTGCGCGCTACTCAAGCGCTGCGCGGATGCGGTGCGGCGCCCGCACGGGTTCACGGTCGAGGTGGCGGCTCGGTGAGCGCGCTCACACTGTTCCGGAACGTCACGCACTGGCGGACAGGCGAGCGGCTGACGCTCGCGGTCGAGGACGGCGTCGTGGTGCCAGCGCCGAAGCACCCCGGCGCGCACGCGCGCGTGTTCGACGCGCGCGGCGCGGTCGTGGCGCCGGGTCTCGTGGATCCGCACGTGCACCTGCGCGAGCCCGGACAGTCCACGAAGGAGACGATCGAATCGGGCACGCGCGCGGCCGCCGCGGGCGGATTCACGGCGGTGGCGTGCATGCCGAACACGGACCCGGTCGTGGACACCGCGGCGTGGGTCGAGTGGGTGCGCCGTCGCGGCGTGGCGGCCGGGCACTGTGAAGTCCTGCCCATCGCCGCCGTCACGGTGGGGCAGCGAGGCGAGCAACTGGCGCCGCTCGACGCGCTCGCCCGCGCCGGCGCCGTGGCGTTCAGCGACGACGGCCACCCGGTAACGAACGCGGCGATGATGCGTCACGCGCTCGAGTATGCGCGGCCCACCGGGCTACCGATCATCTGCCACGAGGAGGACCCGGCCCTCAAGGCCGATGGCGTCATGCACGAGGGCTTCACCGCGACGCGTCTCGGTCTCCGCGGCATCCCCGGCGCAGCCGAGAGCGTGATGTGCCGGCGCGACGCCGACTTGGCTGAACTCACCGGCGGGCGCGTGCACTTCGCGCACCTTTCGCACAGCGCGTCGTTCGACGCGCTCCGGGACGCGAAACGGCGAGGCCTCGCCGTCACCGGCGAGACCTGCCCGCACTACTGGGTGCTCACCGACGAGGCCGTGGGCGACTACGACACGTCGGCCAAGATGAACCCGCCGCTTCGCTCCGAGGCGGACCGCGACGCATGTATCGCCGCCATCGTGGACGGCACCGTGGATTGCTTCGCCACCGACCACGCGCCCCACACCGCCGACGAGAAGTCGCGGCCGTTCAGTGAGGCCCCGTTCGGCATCGTCGGGCTGGAGACCGCGCTGGCGCTGACGCTCACCTACCTGGTCGAGCCGGGGCACCTACCGCTCGCGCGCGCCATCGAGCTGTGGACCGAGGCGCCGCGCCGAGTGCTGGGCCTGACGCCTGTAACCCTCGAACCTGGCTCGCAGGCGGACCTGGTGCTGTTCGACTCGCAGGAGGCGTGGGTGGTGGATCCGGAGTCGTTCCACACCAAGGGCCGCAGCACGCCGTTCGCGGGCTGGCGCCTGCGCGGGAAGGTGCTCGTCACCATGCGCGAGGGGCGCGTCACGCACACGGCGGACGAGGTCGTGTTCGAGCGGCCGCTCGCCGAGCGGAGCGCGCGATGACGGGCCGGGAAGCGGTGTTGGCGCTCGAGGACGGCCGCGTCTTCCGCGGTGAGGGCTTTGGCGCCGTGACCGAGACCACGGGCGAGGTGGTGTTCAACACCGCGATGACGGGCTACCAGGAAGTGCTGTCGGATCCCTCGTACTGCGGCCAGATCCTCACGTTCACGTACCCGCTGATCGGCAACTACGGCGTGAACGACGAGGATTGGGAGAGCGCGGGGCTGCGCGCGCAGGGCATGGTGTGCCGCGACCTGTGCGAGCGGCCGAGCAACTGGCGGAGCACGGGTACGCTCGACGCGCTACTCGCCGAAAAGGGCCTGCCCGGGCTCTCGGGCGTGGACACGCGCGCGCTCACGCGCCACCTGCGCGACAACGGCACGATGCGAGGCTGCCTGTCCACGGCCAGCACGAACGCCGACGACCTCGTGGACAAGGCGCGCTCGAGCCCGCGCATGGAGGGCCTGGCGCTCGCCGACGTGGTCACGTGCGTCGAGCCCTACTGGTGGGGCGCGGCGGGCCCCACGCCGAACGAGCCGGCCGCCGATCACGACAAGCCACTGGTCGTGGTCTGCGACTTCGGCGTCAAGTACAACATCCTGCGCCGTCTCAAGGCGGAAGGGTTCCGCGTGCGCGTGGTGCCCGCGCGCAGCACCGCCGCCGACGTCCTGGCGCTCGGACCGGACGGCGTGCTGCTCTCGAACGGCCCCGGCGACCCGGAGCCACTCGGTTTTGCGATCGAGACCGCGCGCGAGCTGGCGGTGAAGGTGCCCACGCTCGGCATCTGCCTCGGCCACCAGTTGCTCGGTCTCGCGTTCGGTGCCAGGACGCGCAAGCTCAAGTTCGGCCATCGCGGCGCGAATCATCCCGTCATCGATCGCCGCACGGGCGTCGTCGAGGTCACGAGCCAGAACCACGGGTTCATGGTGGACGCCGACACGCTCGCGGCCGGCGAGTTCGAGCTCACGCACTGGAGCGGCAACGACGGCACGCTCGAGGGCATGGTGCATCGCAAGCTCCCGGTGCTGTCCTGCCAGTACCACCCCGAGGCGAGCCCCGGCCCGCACGACTCGCGCCCGTGGTTTCGCGCATTCTCC
>JAHFBX010000286.1 GCA_023249815.1 Candidatus Eiseniibacteriota bacterium | reverse complement strand
GCACGGCGCTGTCCTATTCGGCCGCCTACCAGGCGCTCGCGCGGAGCATCGGCACGGATCCGATCACGCAGGAGGACATCTTCGGGGTCGTGAGTGGCGGTGACCTCGTCACGCAATACCCGGCGCTCGACAACGCCCTCGCGGCGCAGCTCGCGTTCGAGGGCGGATACGAGGCGCGGCCGTGGCCGCTGCTCCCGGACTTCCCGGGTCGCGAGACCGCGGTGAAGGCGCCTCCCGGGCAGGTGCTCCAGCTCCAGGGCTGCGAGGCACACGACCTTTCAGCCCGCGTAGTGACCGATCAGCGCTACGAATGGTTCGACTTCGATTGCAGCTACTGCACCGGCGCCTTCTCCTCGCAGCTCGGCGGCCTCTTCCACCGCACCTGGCTCGCGGAGTCGCCCCCGCCCAGCCCGAACACGAACCTGAGCGTGAACTACAACTTCACCGACAATCCGGATCGCCGCTTCGCTCCTGGCGGCGACGGCATGGTCACGATCGCGTGGGACAATCTCTCCGAAGTCTCGCCCGATCCGAAGACCGGCTGGTTCGACTTCCGGACCTACCAGCTGTGGAAGGTCTCGGATTGGACGCGCCCGGTGGGTTCGAGCGGCCCGGCCGAGAACGACTGGACGCTGCTCGCGGAGTACAAGCTGTTCAATCACGCGCCGAACAACCGGCGCATGGAAAACGGCTCGGAGCAGTGCCCGAAGGTTTTCGTGCCGCAGTTGAACGACTCGGTGCGCATCTGCCTGACGTACGGCGATCTGTGGGATATCCAGAGCGGTGACGTGATCCACCCGGACCCCACCGTCCCGTGCGTGGGCTTCCCGAACTGCGTCGTGGACTCCGCGCTCACGCTCGGCTCGTCCGCGGCAAAGGAAGGCCGGACGCGGTACCTGGTGGGTCGCTATCGGTACGTGGACCACAACGTCAAGAACGGCTTCCTGTACTTCTATTCCGTGTCCGCCAAGGATTCCACGGGCGGCGGCGGCGGTGTCCAGCTCGCCGGACGTCGTTCGGCCGTCGAGTCCGAGGGCGTCGTGCCGCAGGGCGCGGCGGTGGCAAAGGGCGGCGTACGGGTGGTGCCGAACCCCTACCGCGGGTTACCTGCGATCGCGGAGCGGCCATCGGCTTGGGACCTCACGCCGAACGCCTCGGATCCGACCGGTACGCACATCGACTTCATGGGACTGCCACCGGGCGCGTTGACGATCAAGATCTTCACGCTCTCGGGCGACCTCGTGAACACGATGACGAACAACGACGCGGTGGACGCCTCGCTCCGCACCGGGAACGTCGTGGACAGCCGCGGCCAGTCGCACTCCAACGTGACCCGCCAGCAGGATACGGCGAGCGATGGCCAGGCGCGATGGAATCTCATCTCGCGCAACGGCCAGGACATCGTGAGCGGCATCTACCTGTTCACCGTACAGTCGAGCCGGGGCATCGAGCGCGGCAAGTTCGTGGTCATCCGCTGACCGTGACGAAGCAAGGAGGAAGAACCGTGAAGAGACACATCGCGATGGCGGCACTCGCGGCACTGCTGTTGCCGGGCCTCGCGCACGCCGACATCTTCGAGAAGGTCGGCACGTTCGGCGGGCAGTTCCTGAAGATCGGCGTCGGTGCCCGTGGCGCCGGCATGGGCGGCGCGTACGTCGCCATGGCCGACGAGGCCACGTCGGTGTTCTGGAACGCCGCCGGCATCGCTCGACTGGACCCTGACAAGTCCCAGCTGTCGCTCAACCACGCGACGTGGCCGGCGGAGCTGTCATTCGAACAGGTCGGCTACGTGTTCCACATGAAGCGCATCCCGGGCGCGTTCGCGGTGCACGCCCGCGCGCTCACGATGGCGCCGATGGAGGTCACGACGGCGTTCCAGCCCACCGGCACCGGCCAGACGTTCGATGCCGGCATGCTCGCGGCGGGCGTCACGTACGCGCGCTCGTTCACCGACAAGTTCAGCGCCGGCCTCACGGCGAACATGATCCACACCGGTCTCGCCGACCTGTCCCAGCAGACGTTCTCGGTGGACCTGGGCACGCTCTACGACGTGGGCGCGGCCGGCATGAAGATCGGCATGGCGATCCAGAACATCGGCTCGCAGGAGAAGTTCATCGACCGCGAGGCGCGGATCCCGTCCATCTTCCGAGTTGGCACCTCGGCGACGCTGCTGGGCGGCGCCGACTCCCGCCTCGTCGGATCGTTCGAGTTCTCGCACCCGCCGGACAACTCCGAGCGCGTGAACGTGGGCGCCGAGTACTCGTTCCGCAAGTACCTGTTCCTGCGCGGAGGGTACGCGTTCAACTACGACAGCGAAGGCGTCGCGGGTGGCGTCGGGTTCCACTTCCCGGTCTCGGTCGCGGGTATGGCGGACTTGGACTACTCGTACACGGACATGCTCGACCTCGGTTCGTCGCAGCGGCTCTCGCTCCGCTTCTCGTTCTGAGCCCCGGAGCCGGCCCGATGGCGTGGCACCCCGCTGGCCGCGAGACGGCGCGCCCCTCGAGAGGGGCGCGCCGTTTCGCATGGGCCTTGGGGCTGCTCATGGCGTTCGTAGTGTGCACGCCGGTGCACGCTGTCGAGCGCCTCGAGGGTCCGCCCCCGTGGCGCATCGGCGGCCGCACCGGGTTCACCTGCGACGTCGCGTCATTCCCGGATTCCAGCGGCTACCACCTCGAGCTGTACGTGCGGATCCCGCCCGCGACACTCGAGCGCCTCGCGCGCAGCGCGGATGGCCAGTCGAGCGTGCGCGCGACCGTGAAGGTGAGAAGCCGGTACTCGAACGCCGACCTGGAGTCGAGCCAGGAGTTCGGCTGGACCCCGGAGGACACGACCCGCGGCCAGGGGCGCGTCGTGCTGTTCCGCTTTCCGGTCTCGCCGGGCGGCTGCCGTGTGCAGACCCGGCTCGAGGATCTCCAGTCACGGAAGCGCGGCATCATCTATTCGAGCAGCCGGGTGCCCGAAAGCACGGAGATCCGTGGCGACTTCGAGGTGCCTCGTCCGCAGGCCGGGCGCGATCTTTCCGATATCGAGTTCGTGTGGCCCGTCGCGATGCAGGCGCCGGGCCTGGCATTCGTTCGCGGCGGCCAGGCTCGCATCCCGAACCCTGACCGGCTCTACGGGCTCTACGCCGGGACCCTCGAGGCCGCGTTCACGGCGCGGTCGCGGCCGCACGACGAGCGTCCGTGGCGCTGGGTCGTGCGCCTGCTGGACGCGAATGGCGGCGCCGTGGCGCAACGCGAGAGCACGGCGGTGGCGGGGGGGTTCGCGGAGGGTACGGCGCGCTTCGACGTGACCGACCTGCCGGCAGGGGCCTACCAGCTGGACGCGCGCGTGTGGCAGGAGGGCGACTCCGGGTCGCTGTCGCGGAGGTCGCGCTTCAGCGTCGGCTGGAATCCCGACACGTGGAACCGCAATGCCGCCGATGTGGCGGACGACGTGCACTTCCTGCTCGAATCCCGAGACGAGGAGACGTTCGCCGTGCTGCAGCCGGGCGAGCAGGAGAAGCTGCTCGAGGAGTTCTGGCGCCGGCGCGACCCCACACCCGAGACCGCCGTGAACGAGTCCTATGTCACGTTCCGCGAGCGCGTCGAGTATGCGAACACCCAGTACTCGCGATTCGGCATTGATCGCGGCATGTTCTCGGACATGGGCCGCGTCTACATCCGCTACGGAGAGCCGACCGACGTGCTCCGCCAGGTCATGCCGGCGGGGGAGGAGACGCTCACGCGCGCGCTCGAGGAGATCATCCGCAATGAGGACCGCGTGCTGGGCGAGGTGAACCAGAAGGGCCCCGGTGGCGACCAGCGCCCCTACGAGGTGTGGATCTACGAGGGCGACATCCCGCTGCCATTCGACGCCGAGCCCGAGACGGGCCAGGGTCGGGTGACCAAGCGCCGGCTGCTGTTCCTGTTCGTGGACGAGCAGGGTCTCGGCACGTTCACGCTGCGCTACTCGACCGAGTAGCCGCGCGAACCCGCCGCGTCGCGGCCGCGAGCGCGGGGTGGAAGCGCACGTGCGGCGCAAGCGGGCCGCGCGCGCTTGACCGGCACTTCCGCGGTGTGGCATCGTCCGGCCCGCTCCTGCCGCATAACCCATTGATGCCGCCGGACTTGGAAGCGCTCCCCTCGCCCCGGGCGTGAGGCACTCGAGCGCCCCGGCGCGCGTTCCGACCGCTCAGGGAGAACTCGTCATGGCGCTCAAGGTCGCGATCAACGGCTTCGGCCGCATCGGCCGCCAGGTGGTGCGCGTCGCCAAGACACGAAAGGCCCCCATCGATTTCGTGGCGGTCAACGACTTGACCGACGCGGCGACGCTTGCGCACCTGCTGCGCTACGACACCGTCCACCGGGTCTGGGCGGAAGCCTCGAGCAAGCCCGTGGACGGGAAGCTCGTGATCGCCGGTGACTCCATCGTGGTGATCGCCGAGAAGGACCCCGCGAAGCTGCC
>JAHFBX010000285.1 GCA_023249815.1 Candidatus Eiseniibacteriota bacterium | reverse complement strand
CAGGAACATCATCCCGGCCGACATCCACAGTTGCTGCGTCACCGCGTGCTGGTGCGTGCGCCGGCCGTACACGATGAGCGCGCCGAGCAGCCCGAAGATCGCCCCCGACGCACCGATGGTGGGCACGCCCACGGCCATGTTGGAGAGTGCGAAGCCCACGACGCCGGCGGTGACGAAGATGACCCAGGCGCGCGCGCTGCCGTAGAGCTCGACCACGTGCGGCAGGTACTGGCGTGTGATGACCATGTTGAACAGGATGTGCAGCAGGCTCCCGTGCAGGAAGATCGCCGTGAGGAGCGTCCACCAGCGGCCCTGCGCCAGCGCGAACCCGCCGGTCATGCCGAGCACGGCGAGCGCGCCACTCGTGGGCGCGAGGAAGTCGAACATGCCGGCCATGCGGAAGAGTCCGCGTGGGTCCACGAGCAGCGACAGCACGTACAACACCGCGCTCCCGCCGATCACGGCCATCGTGAGGTCGAACTTCCCTAACAGCCGCTGGAGCGCGGGTCCGTAGCCGAACATGCCGGGCGCGGCGTGGCCGCAGTACGGACACACGGGTTCGTTGACGTCCACGAGCTTCCCGCAACTCGGGCACACGACCGCACCACTGCGCTTGCGCATCCATGAAGGATAGTCGGACGCGAAGCGAGCTTCCAAGTGTGCGCCGGAGCCGCGGCTCATCGTGCGCTCTGCACGGCCGCCGTGGGGGACGCACGGCAGCGACCACCTGACCGAGTGCGCCGCCACGCGTTCGCAGTCGGTTGCGGCGCGCGTTCGCCTTGCCGCGCATGGCGCGACCCGTGCAACCGCACGCGGGCACCCACCTCGGAGAACCGCATCGTGCCCACCGAGATCTTCCACGCGCTCGTCTTCTGGCTGCCGGCATTCCTGTTCTCGACCACCGTCCACGAAGCCGCGCACGCCGCGGCGGCGCTGCGGCTGGGCGATCCCACCGCGTATCTCGCCGGGCAGCTGACGTTGTCGCCGTGGCCGCACATGCGCCGCTCTCCGCTCGGCATGCTCGTCCTGCCGATCGTGACGTCGCTGACGCAGGGCTGGACGCTGGGCTGGGCGAGCGCGCCGTACGACCCGGCGTGGGCGGAGCGCCATCCGCGACACGCGGCGCTCATGGCGCTCGCCGGTCCGCTCGGGAATCTGTCCATCGCATTCACGGCGTTCGCTCTGCTCCAGACGGGCCTGTGGTTCGGCGTGTTCGAGCCGGCCGCCAAGATGTCGATGCAGCAACTGGTCCAGAGCGCGCTGCCCTCGGACACGCTCCGCGTCGGCGACTTCCTCGCCGAGGGCCTGTCGGTGCTGCTATCGCTCAACGCGCTCCTGTTCGTCTTCAATCTCCTGCCGCTGCCACCCTTGGACGGCGCCTCGGTGGTGACGCTGCTGCTCCCCGAGAGGGCGGCGCGTGCGCTGCGCACCGTGGTGGTCTCGCCCGGCCTGGCGTTTCTCGGCATCTTCGCCGCTTTGCAGTTGTTCCCGGGCATGGTTCGCCCGATGCTGGGCCTGCTGGTCCGCTGGCTTCACTCGCCAGCCTGACGCGGCCGCTCGCGCCGCAATCGTCCGGCCAGGGTTGCGCCGGCTTCGCTCGAGCCGCATGATGCTTGGCGTCCGTTCGGGGTGGCTCGCGGAGAAACGCGAGCCTGAGAACACACCCGTCGAACCTGAACTGGTTGAGACCAGCGTAGGGAAACGGCGAAGGCCACCGGATCTACCGAGCGTCTTCCCCGCCGTCCCTTCGTGGACGGCGTTCGGCTTCGTGGCCCTCGGCGATCCCTGATCGCCGCTCGCGCGCGGCACGCCCGCCGTCCGGAAGAGCGCGCGCATGTTCACGAAAAGCGCCCTTGATTGGGCGCTCATCGCGGCCTATTTCGTCGCATTGGCAGTCGTGTGGGTGCGCGGCTTCGGCGCGCGACCCTCCACCGAGGACTACTTGGTCGCCGGCCGCCGCGTCACGCTGCCGGCGTTCGTCGCCACGCTCGTCGCCACGTGGTATGGCGGCATCCTCGGCGTCGGCGAGTACGCGTGGCGCTACGGCGTCGCGAACTGGCTGGTGTTCGGCGCGCCCTACTACCTGGGCGCCACGCTGTTCGCGCTCTACCTCGCGCGGCGCGCCCGCGAGTCCGAACTGCTCACGCTGCCCGACCTGCTCGAGCGCGCCTACGGACGGCGAGCCGCGCTCGTCGGCGCGGGCGCGGTGTTCGTGAACGCGGCGCCGGCTGCCTACGTGCTCATGCTCGGCACGCTGTTCGCCGCCATGTTCGGCGGCCCCGCCGCGCCTTGGGTGGTGGCGGCGGCGGTGCTGAGCGTGTTCTACGTGGATCGCGGCGGACTTCGCGCCGTGATCCTCACCGACCAGATCCAGTTCGCGCTCATGTACGGCGGTTTCGCCCTGCTCCTGGGCTCGCTGTTCGTGCAGCACGGCGGGCTGGAGTTCCTGGCGCCTCGCATCCCGGCCTCGCACTGGGTGTGGCATGGCGGGAACGGCGTGGCGGCCGTGGCCGTGTGGTATGTCATCGCGCTCGGCACCATGGTGGACCCGGCGTTCTGGCAGCGCGCCTACGCCGCGCGCGAGCCCCGCGTGGCACGGGATGGCGTGTTGCTCTCGATCCTGTTCTGGATCGCGTTCGACTTCATGACCACTGCGTGCGGGCTCTACGCGCGCGCGCTCATCCCCGACCTTGCCGATCCGGTGTACGCGTTTCCGCGGCTCGCGAACCTCACGCTCCCGCCCGTGGCGCTGGGGCTCTTCTACCTCGGCATGATCGCCACCGTGATGAGCACCATCGACGCGTACGCGTTCATCGCCGCCACCACGGTGGGACGCGACCTCGTGTGGCGCGTGCGTGGCGGTGACCCGGCGCGGATCCCGTTCTGGTCGCGCATCGGGCTGTGGCTCGCGACGGCGTTCGCGACGGGGCTGGCGCTCGCCCGCCCGAGCGTGGTGGCGCTGTGGCACGACCTGGGTTCGGTGGTGACACCGGTGCTGCTGCTGCCCGTGCTGCTCGCGATGGCCGGCCGCGGCCGCCCGGGACCGCGTGGCGCGCTCCTGCTCATGCTGTTCCCCGGCGTCGTGACGCTGTCGTGGGTGCTGTGGAAGAACTCCGCCGCGTCGCGCGGCCACTATCCGTTCGACTTGGAGCCGATCTACGCGGGTCTCGCCACGTCGCTGCTCGCCTGGGGCGCGACCCGCTTCATTCGAGAGGAGTTTGCTTCATGAGCCCGCCCCGCCACTCGCGCTCCGCGCTCGCGCTTGCACTTTCCATACCGCTCGCGGTGCTCGCTCCCTCCTCCACCGCGCACGCGCAGGAGCGGGACACCCTCGGCCACGTCGTGCCCATGCCACCGGTGGAGGTGAGCACGTCGCGCGTGGGTGATCGCCCGGTGATGGCGGTGTCGCGGCTGCGCCGGAAGGAGATCCGCGACATCGACTGGGGACAGGACACGCCCATGGCGCTCGCCACACAGCCGGGCGCGTTCGCCTACTCCGACGCGGGCAATGGCATCGGCTACTCCTACCTCACGCTGCGCGGCTTCCCACAGCGCCGCATCAGCGTGCTCGTGAACGGCGTGCCGTTGAACGATCCCGAGTCGCACGAGGTCTACTGGATCGACCATCCCGACCTGCTCTCGGGCACGCAGGAAGTGCAGGTGCAGCGCGGCGTCGGTCCCGCGCTCTATGGAGCGGCCGCGCTCGGCGGCAGCGTGAACGTGGAGACGTCGCCGTTCGCCGACGCGCCGTTCGCGAGCGCCACCATGGGTGCCGGCTCGTTCGGGACACGGCGCCTCGTGTTCGAGGGCGGCTCGGGGCCCGTCGTGAACGGCTGGGATCTCTACGGACGCTATGCCCGCGTGGAGAGCGATGGCTACCGCGACCAGTCGTGGTCTCGGTTGTGGTCCTATGCGCTCTCGGCGCGGCGGAACATCGGCCGGCACTCGTTATGGCTCAATCTCTACGGCGGGCCGGAGGAGACTCACCTCGCCTACCTGGCACTCCCGCCCGAGTACCTGGCCGGCGGAGTCAGCGGCGACGCTGACCGCGACCGTCGCTTCAACCCACTCACGTACGATGGCGAACGCGACCACTTCTTCGAGCCGCACTACGAGTTCATCCACAACTGGGCGCCGACGTCCGCCCTGACCCTCACCGGAACGTGGTTCTGGTTCGACGGCCGCGGCTACTACGACGAGCGCCGGCTGAACCGATCGCTCGCCGACTACCGGCTCCCGGACATCGCCACCACCGACACGACGCTCTACGTGCGCGACCACTACGCGCAGGACGCGAACGGCGTGCTGGTGCGAGACGCGCAGGGCCGGGCGCTGCTGGAACGCTTCGATGTCACGCGCCGTCGCGAGGTGGTGAACCGGCACTTCGGCTGGCTGCCGCGGGCGCGGCTCACGCACGCCCGCGGTGCGCTCACCGTGGGCGGCGAGCTCCGCTTCCA
>JAHFBX010000284.1 GCA_023249815.1 Candidatus Eiseniibacteriota bacterium | reverse complement strand
ACCACAGGGGCCGCCGCGCTGTCTGAGACGGAGAGCCGGACCGAGCGAGCGTACGCCGCGGCGGCGAGGCCGTAGTCCAGCCCCTCGCGTTCGCTCTCGAGCTCGCGGAGCGCCGCCGCCGCCGCCTCGCCCGCGACCTCGACGCGCAGTGCCGCGTGCGCCGTCGCCATGCGGCCGGCCCGTTCGCCAAGCGCTTGTTCGACCGCGGCGAGGCGCGCCTCCTCGGGGCTCGAGTGCGACAGCGCCAGGTTCGAATCCACGTTCGTCTCCAACGCGCGTGCCCAGGCGAGCGACGAGCGCGCGCCCTCGGCCATGATGCCGACGCGGTCGATGAGGCGAGGCCCCCAGGCCTTCTCGTACGCCGCGGCCGTGCGCCCCGGCGTGTCCTTGAGCACGCGCTCGGCCGCGTAGTGGAGCGATTGCGCCAGCTCGCGCTCCTGCGCGAGCACGACATCCGGGCCCTTCCACGTCGGTGGCGTGGCGCTCTGGCGCGCGGCGTCGGGGCCCTGGAGATAGAAGTGATCCATCGCGTGGATCCAGCTCTCCTGCGCCTGCGCGCGGGCGAGGATCCAGGCCGCGCGCCGCTGGAAGCGGAGCGACGCCGCGTCGCGCAGCTCGAGCAGGCGGCGCGCGGTCGCGTCCATGGCGGCGCGCAGCGAGTCGAGCGTGTGGAACTGGCCTTCGAGGGATTCCGCCTGATCACGCACGCGGCCGAGGCCGTAGCCCAGATAGCGGCGCGCGTCGGCGAGTCGCGCGCGCTCGCGAACGAGCGAGTCGGCCGCGAGCAGGTGCTGTCCGCGCACGACGACCAGGTCGCGCTCCGAGGCCACGACGCGATCCCACGCGTCGCTCGCCGGCGGTGGGACGGAGGCGGCGCGGTCGGCGCCGGGGTCGGCGAGTTCGACGTGCGGTTCCGTGGCGGCGGGCGGTCGCGTGAGATCCCCGGCCTCGAGTGCGAGCTGTTCGGTGAGTGACGCGGCGGCGAGGCCGTCGAGGACGAGCGCGCCGGAGAGCGCGTGCCCGCGCTCCCATGCCGCCCACAGCGAGTCCGCCGCCTCGGGGGACTGCTGCCGCAGCAGTGTCTCTCGCGCGGTCTTCCAATCGGCCTCCGCGGCCGAGTAGCGCGCGTACGCCTCGTCCCAGTTCCCCTGGTCGAGTGCTCGCCCGGCGATCGCCTGCGCGACCTCCCGCCGTCCGGCGTAGAGCGTGTCGCTCGCGAGCATGTGCTCGAGGCTCGCGACACCCGCGGTGGAGTCCCCACGCTCGAGCGTGGCGAGTGCGTGCATGTGACGCGCACGCGCCGCGAAGCGATTGCCGCCCGGCACGAGTGCCAGCCACGGCCGCGGGTCACCGCCGCGCTCGGCCGCGATCGTGGCGAGCCGGATGAGCGCGCTGCCCACGAGGTCGCGCGCCAGCCCGGACGTGGTGTCCGTGCGAGCGATGGCTTCCAGTTCGCGCGTGTCGTCCTGGCCCAGGCGCTCGAGCGCCACCGAGCGGAGGTGGAGGAGGAGCGGCTCGGTGGTGGAGCCCGCAGCGATCAGGGCGAGCACGGAAGTGGGGTCGCCATCGCGCAGCAGCTGGTTCGCAGCGAGGGCGTCGGCCATGGCCGCGCCAGTGCGCTCGGCGCCGTTCGTGGCCAGCTTTTGGGCGCCTCCGTTCATGCGATACTCGAAGGTGAGCCAGCGCGTGAACACGCTCTGTTCGGGCCATGCGGCCACCGCTTCCGCGAGTCTCCCGAAGCGCTCGCGCTGGCCCAGCCGCAGCCACGCGTGGCCGAGCAGGAACGCGGCGCGGTCGCGCTCGGCGAACGCCGGCGCGCTCTCGATCGAGAGCGGCGCCAGCGCCGTGGCGACCGCGGAGAAATCGCCGCGCGCGTGCTCGAACGCGGCGCGCTGGAGCGCGAGACGCACGGCATCCACGTGTTCGATCGTGAGTGGCACCGCCTGCGGCCCCGCGGCTTCCGCGGGCACCACGACCGGCTCGGGAGGGGACGCGGTTCGGCGCCGCGCGTCGGCGGGAGCGGCGATCGCCGCAAACGCCAGCGCGCATGCGACCGCGAGGCGGCCCATGCGGGGAAGTGCGAGGGTCACGGGGCTTCCTGGTGCGATTCGACCGTGGGAAGGGGAGTGGCCGGTGCGGGCGGTGTGAACACCGGCACGGACGGATCCAGGCGCCACGTCCCCGCGAGCACGCTCGCGAGTCCGCGTGACGGATGCGCCTGCGACAGATCGAGCTTCAGGAACGTGAGCTGGTCGCGCGCCGGTTCGAGCGTGACGTAGCCGGGACCGGCGAGGCTCCAGCCGTCGCCATGGAGTGCGATCTCGATCACCTGCTCGCGCGGCTCGGCGAGTCCGCGGAACACCTCGAGCACACCGCCGTGTTTCAGCGATTCGCGCTGCGTGTCGTTCAACCCGGCCGAGACACGGCTGCCGTCCTCGAGCGTCACCACGACGCTGTCCACGCCGCCCGCGAGCACGCCGCCGGTCACGAGCACGTCGAGCTCCGTGCGCTGACGACCCGCGAAGTCGGCCTGCAGCACGCCCAGCCGCAGGCGCTGCGATTCGAGCAGTCGCTCCATCTGGTCCAGCTCCCGCTCGAGCGTCGCCAGGTCGCCGACGCTCGCGAACAGCGCTTCACGTTCGCGCGCTTCGGCGGCGACCGCGACGGAGTCCTTGTTGGCGGCAATCTCGGCGAGCAGCCGGCGGTATTCGAGGAAGCGCGGATCCAGCTCGCCCGCGCCGGCCGCCTCGGTGCGCGACTCCTGGCGCAGGCGATCGAATCGCGCGCGGATGAAGTCGCGATTCGCCTTGAGGAATCGCAGCGTCGGCAGCTTCTCGCGCGTGGGCTTCACGCGCTCCACCTTCACCGTCGTGATCATCGGGTCCTGCGCCCGGGCCACCGTCGTCCACCCCAGCCCGAGGGCCAGGACCCACAGGAACACGCGAGGCGCGGCCACGCGGGCCACACGACGGGTCCGAGTCTCGTTCACGCGCGGCATGGTCAGCCCCTCCACGTGCGCTGCACCTTGCCGGTGGTCGCGTCCACGACCACGAACAGCGAAGGCGCGCCGGGAGCGCTGTACACGAACGTCCACGTCGTCACGTCGGGGTCGCCCTCAGAGAGCGCGCCGCGCATGAGCAACATGCTCTCGAGTCTGGCCTTGTGCTGCTGGCGGAAGCGTTCACCGCCCTCCGCCTCGGCCGCGGCCAGCGCCACGCCGCTGTCCTGCCAGTCCGCGGCGAGCGGCGGCGCATCGAAGCGCATGTCGAGGTTCTCCGCCACGACGAGCTTGCCGGCGCGCACCGACCACACACGCGCGCGGTCGAGCGAGGGGGAGTGGAACAGGTAGCCCCAGCGCGGGCTGTGGCCCGCCTCGTCGAGGGCCTCGTCGTTCTCGACATAGACGAGCACGGCATCGCCCGACCACGCCTGCGCGGCAGCGCTCGCGAGCTCGAGCCCTTCGCGCGCGGCGAACGGCGGCATCTCGCGCGCGGACGCCGCGGGCGCGACGAGACATGCCGCGAGCAGTCCGATCTCCCATCGCCAGGTGTTCCGGAAACGTCGGATGCGGTCGTCCATGATGCACTCCTTGCGAGAGTGGAGCGGCTAGAACAACAACACCGAGCCGAGACTGAACTCGATGTTGTGGTGGAGCCGGCGGGCCTGGTCGGAGCCGGAATGGAACACGTAGTCGCGAGCCTCCCAGCGCATCCCCGTGCGCTTGGACAGGAACAGCGTCGTCCCCGCGCCGTAGTTGAAGCTGGTCTCGCTACGGCCCTGCATGATCGAAGAGCCCACGCCGCCGGTGACGAAAGGCACCATCTGGCGGCCGGGCAGGATCTCGAACGTCGCGTTCAGCTGGTAGAACAGCATGTGGAAGTCCTCGGCCTCGAGCGACAAGTTGAACAGCGACTCCACGATCTCGGCCGGGCGATGGACGTGCGTCCACGCCGCGCCGGTCTCGACCTGCAGCCGGTCGAAGACGTAGTAAGAGAGTCGCCCGCCCAATGCCAACGAGTTGGACTTGCGGTCGAATGCGTAACCGCCCGCGTAGCCCGCGAGCAGGTAACTGCCGGTGCGCGTGTAGAGCTTCGGGTTCGGCTGCATGGGCTCGCCCGACTGCGCGTCGAACTCGCTGCACAGCGAGACGTGCACCCAGCCGGATTCCGTGGGCGTCAGTCGCACGTGGATCCAGTCCCCCTCGCGTCCGAGCACGGCCAACTCGGTGCCCGGTGCGTGCACCGCGGCGATCGCGTCCGAGCCGCTCGGGCCCGTGCGCACGACGGTGCGTGGCCGACCCGTCAGGCGCGCCATGCGCTGCGAGGTAAGTGGCGCGTTCGCGACCGGGCGCGCCACCGCGGTGGGCGTCGCCACGCCGGGATCTGGCGCGGGGGTCGTGAGCTCGGTCTCGGGAACGGGTGCCAGCGAATCCGCCGGCGCGCCGGGCACCTGGGCGTGCGCGGTCGCGGCCATGAGCCACGCCGCTACCACCACCGTC
>JAHFBX010000283.1 GCA_023249815.1 Candidatus Eiseniibacteriota bacterium | reverse complement strand
GATGTGCGAGAACAGGGGGCCGCGCTTGGCCGAGAACGTGCCTTCCTTGGGGTTGTAGATGAGGGTGCCGGTCAGGTCGGCGGGCAGCAGGTCCGGCGTGAACTGGATGCGCCGGAAGCGTAGGCTCAGCGACTTGGCGAGGCTCGAGACCGCGAGCGTCTTGGCGAGGCCCGGCACGCCCTCGAGTAGGACGTGTCCTCCAGTGAGCAGTCCGATGAGCAGGCGATCGACCATGGCCTTCTGACCGACCACGGCGCGCGCCACCTCTTCGCGTACGCGCGACAACGTTTCGCCCGCGCGCTCGATGCGCCGGGCGGATGCGGGATCGACGGTCATGCCTTCCTTCCTGGAAGGGGGTGGGACAGCCCTGTCCTGACCACCAACCGCGCGAGTCTGGAGGCGGAACCGCCTGCCGTCAAGCCGCTTGCGGCGTCGGTGACGGGTGGGTCCTTTGTGTCACGGCACCCCGCTCGGCGTGCTCCATCCATTCGGCGAGAACGAAACGGGCATCGCATGGCTCGAACGGTGGCTCGAGGCGTTCGAGGCGGTCCAAGCGGTTCAGGCGTCGCACGATCTCGAGCAGCTCGCCCGTCTCGCCTCCCGCGCGGCCGCGCGCGCGCACCCGGCCCATGAGCTGATGCACGCGCAGCCGCGCGAGCGGCTCGATGTGAAGTTCGCGCCGGTAGATCGCGGCCGCGGCCTCGAACCAGCGCTCTGCCGAGTCGTACGACTCACGAGCCAGTTCCGCGAGCGCGCGGCGATGGAGCAAAGCGCCGGGCACGAGCCGAGCATGCAGACGGGAGGCCGACTGGAGTACGAGGAGCGGGAGCATGGTGCGGGTCCAGGGCTTGGGGGCGAGCAGCGAGCGGGGGTGGCTCGCCGCTCGTGCACGATAAGTGCCATGCCCGAAACGCACGAAACGCCGTGTTTCGAAGGCATTGCGCGTTCCTGACCTGGGTTCGCGTTGCGGAAAACGCGGGCCCGGCGCTCAGCCTGCACGCACCCCCGAACGGCCCTCCGCCGCGCTCGAGAACAGCGGGAACGCGTGCGCCAGCTCGCGCACCTCGCGCGCCGTCTCGCGTGCGAGCGCCTCGTCGGCCGGGCGTTCGAGCACGCGCGCGATCCACTCGCCGATGCGTCGCATCTCGGCGACGCCCATGCCGCGCGTCGTGAGCGCCGGCGTGCCGATCCGCACGCCGCTCGTGACCCACGGCTTCTGCAGATCGCCCGGCACCGCATTCTTGTTGACTGTGATGCCGACGCGGTGGAGCGCCTCCTCGGCGAGCTTGCCGGTGAGCGGCGCGCCGCCGGAAGCGTCATGCCTGCGGAGGTCCAGCAGCAGCAGGTGATTGTCCGTGCCGCCCGAGACGAGCGACAGCCCGTGGCCGAGCAGCGTCGTGGCCAGCACCTGCGCGTTCTCGACGACGCGTCTCGCGTAGTCTCTGAACTCCCCGCCGAGTGCCTCGCCGAAGCACACCGCCTTGGCGGCGATGATGTGCATGAGCGGTCCGCCCTGGAGCCCGGGGAACACGCTCTTGTCCACTTTCTCCGCGAGCGTTCCGCGGCACAGAATGATGCCTCCGCGCGGCCCGCGCAGCGTCTTGTGCGTCGTGCTCGTCACCACCGCGGCGTGCGGCACGGGGTCCGGGTGGAGCTTCGCGGCGACCAGCCCGGCGATGTGCGCCATGTCCACGACCAGATCCGCTCCCACCTCGGCCGCGATCCGGCTGAAGCGCTCGAAGTCGAACTGACGCGGGTAGGCGCTCGCCCCCGCCACGATGAAGCGCGGGCGATGTTCTTTCGCCAGGCGCTCGACCTCGTCGTAGTCCAGCAGGCCGTCCTCGAGCCGCACACCGTACTGGACCGCCTTCCACAGCCTGCCGCTCGCCGAGACCGGGTGGCCGTGCGTCAGGTGGCCGCCATGCGCGAGGCTCATCCCGAGCAGCGTGTCGCCGGCGTTCGAGACGGCGAGATACGCCGCGAGGTTCGCCGACGCACCCGAGTGCGGCTGCACGTTCGCGTGCTCGGCGCCGAACAGCTGCTTCAACCGCTCCCGCGCCAGGTTCTCGGCGACATCCACCCACTCGCAGCCGCCGTAGTAGCGCTTGCCTGGCAGCCCCTCGGCGTACTTGTTCGTGAGCACCGATCCGGCGGCCTCGAGCACCGCATCACTGACGTAGTTCTCGGACGCGATCAGCTCCAACTGCGAGCGCTGGCGATCCTGCTCCGCGACGATGGCCTCGAACAGCTGCGGGTCCTGCCGCTGGATCGCGGACAATCACACCTCCTGGTCGGCCCTCGAGCGTCAAGGCCTCGCCGTCACGGGGTTCGACTGCTGCGTGCCTCGTAGTCGCGGATCTTGTTCACCCGGCGCTCGTGCCGGCCGCCGGCGAACGGCGTGTCGAGCCACACGCGCAGCCAGCGCAGCGCGTCCTCCACGCTCGGCGCCGTCTTCCCGCCGAGCGCCAGCACGTTGGAGTCGTTGTCGGTGCGCGTGAGCCGCGCGGTCTCATCACTGGTCACGACCGAGGCGCGCACACCCTCCACCTTGTTCGCAGCGATGCTCGCGCCGATGCCCGTGGCGCACAGCACGACACCCCGGTCGGCGCTGCCGGCGGAGACCTTCTCCCCCACGGCGATGCTCGTGTCCGGGTAGTCCACCGAGACGTCGGCAGAGTCCGTGCCGAAGTCCTGCACCTCGTGACCCAGGCGCTGGAGCTCCGCCTTCACGCGCTCCTTGAGCGCGTAGCCGGCGTGGTCGCTCCCCACGGCGACGCGCACGGCTCAGGCCTTCGCGGCCGCGGCCGCCACGCTCCGCGGCACCTTCGTGAGCCAGCCGTGACGATCGGGCAGGTCGCCCTTCACGATGCCGAAGAACGCCTGCTGGATGGCCTTCGTGACCGGGCCCACGTCGCCAGTGCCCACCGGCAGCCGATCCACGGCGGAGATCGGCGTCACCTCCACGGCGGTGCCGGTGAAGAACGCTTCGTCCGCCACGTACAAGAGCTCACGCGGGATCACCATCTCGCGAACGTTGTAGCCCAGCTCGCGCGCCAGCTGCAGCACGCTCGCGCGCGTGATGCCGGCGAGGATGCTGTTGTGCATCGGCGGCGTCACCAGTTCGCCCTTCACGACCAGGAACAGGTTCTCGCCCGAGCCCTCGCTGACGTAGCCGTGGACGTCGAGCGCGATGGCCTCGGCGTAGCCGTCCTCCACCGCCTCGAGCTTCAGGAGCTGCGAGTTCAGGTAGTTGCCGCCCGCCTTCGCCATCGCCGGCAGCGTGTTCGGCGCCATGCGCGCCCAGGTGCCGATCTTCACCGACACGCCCTTGTGGAGCGCGTCGTCCCCCAAGTACTTGCCCCACGGGTAGGCCGCGACCATGACGTCGATGGGCGTGCCGATCGGGTTCACGCCGACGTGCGAGTAGCCGCGGTAGACGAGCGGCCGGATGTAGCATTCTTGAAGTTGGTTCACGGCCACGGTCTCGATGCAGGCGCGCTCGATCTGCTCGCTCGTGAACGGCACCTTCATCCGGTAGATCTTGGTCGAGTAGGCGAGGCGCTCGATGTGCTCGCCGAGGCGAAAGATCGCGGGACCCTGCTTCGTGTGATAGCAGCGGATGCCCTCGAACACGCTGGATCCGTAGTGCAGCACGTGCGAGAGCACGTGCACCTTGGCGTCGTCCCAGGCCACGAACTGACCGTTCATCCAGATCTTCTCGCTCTTGGTCATCGTCATGGCAGGTCCCCTCCCGTCGGACGGACCGTGTTCACGATAGCCTGCGCTCGCGGAGCGCCTGCCGCACGTGTGGCGCGATGCGCCGTGCGTGCCGCCGCAATCTCCGCCAGCATTCTTCGTAGGCCTCGATCGAGGCCCCGAACGGATCGAACACCGGAAGCCCGGGTTCACCCGGCTCCGGCCACTCACTCAGGACATGCACCGTGCCCGGCGCCGCGCCCAGCGCCTCGACGGCGCTCCGCTGCGACGGGCTCATAACGAATACGAGATCCGCTTCGCGCACCTGCTCCCGTGACACCGGCCGGGAGCGATGCCCCGACAGGTCGAAACCCTCCGCGGCGGCGACGCGCCGGGAGCCCTCGCTCGCCGGCAGGCCGAGCGTGGCGCCGGTGCCCGCCGAGGACACCGCGACGTCGCCCGCGTCCTCGCCGAGCTCCGCGCGCAGCGCGAGCACCGCGAGCGGGCTGCGGCACGTGTTGCCGGTGCACACGAACAGGACGTTGAGGCGGGGCCGCGACGACATTCGATGCGAGGATAGGCGTGGCGTTTCGGGCCCGTCAACCGCGCCCCGAAGTCAGGTCTTCGTATTCACCGAGCCATGGCGTGACATCGAGCTCCCCGCGGCGAAGGAGCTTCGGCCTGGGTCCCGACACATCCACGAGCGTCGAAGGAACCGCGCCACGGCGAAGGCCCCCATCCAGCACGAGGTCGAGCTGGTTCCCGAAGTACCCCACCACCTCCTCCGCGGATTCCGCGGGGCGCTGGCCGGAGAGATTCGCGCTGCTCGAGACGAC
>JAHFBX010000282.1 GCA_023249815.1 Candidatus Eiseniibacteriota bacterium | reverse complement strand
CATCATCCAGGCCGCGTACGAGTCGAGCCTCGAGCCCCATCGCGTGGCGAAGCTCTCGGGCATCGGCTGCTCGAGCAAGACGCCCGCGTACTTCCTCGGCCAGTCGCACGGCTTCAACGCGGTGCACGGCCGCATGCCGAGCATCGCCACCGGTGTGCACGCGGCGAATCGCGGGCTGCTGCTGATCGGCGTCTCTGGCGACGGCGACACCGCGAGCATCGGGCTCGGCCAGTTCTGCCATCTCGTTCGTCGGAACGTCCCCGTGGTCTACATCGTCGAGAACAACGGCGTCTATGGCCTCACGAAGGGGCAGTTCAGCGCCACCGCCGACGTGGGCAGCACGCAGAAAGGCGGCAAGGCGAACGCGCTCATGCCCATCGACCTGTGCGCGCTCGCCATCGAACTCGGCTGCGGCTTCGTCGCACGCTCGTTCTCGGGCGACCAGAAGCAGCTGAGGCCGCTCCTGAAGGCCGCGTTCGCCCACCCGGGGACGGCGGTGATCGACGTCATCAGCCCGTGCGTGACGTTCGCCGACCATGAGGGCAGCACCAAGAGCTACGCCGCAGTGAAGGAACACGACGCACCGCTACACGACATCGACTACGTGCCGTACTTCGAGGACATCACCGTCGAGTACGCGCCCGGATCGACGCGCGAGGTCACCATGCCCGACGGCTCGCATGTCATCCTCAAGAAGCTGGCCGAGGACTACGACCCCACGAATGCCGGCCACGCGCTGCAAACGCTGCGCGAGGCGCGCGACGAGATGAAGTTCGTGACCGGGCTGCTCTACGTGGATCCCGCGACGCGGCGGTTCGACGACGAGATGCAGCTCGGCGAGGAGCCGCTCGCGGCGCTGTCACTCGACCAGGTGCGCCCGGCGAAGAGCGTGCTGGACGCCATCATGCGCAGCTACCGCGAGGGCAGCGCGCCGGTGGGCTCCGGCGGCGGATGAGCAGAAACCCCGCGCGCGCGGCCGGAGTGAGCGACCCGCGGGCGGTGCGGCAGGCGTTCGACGATCGCGCCACGTCTTACGCGCTGTGGCCCGAACTCACACGCGGTGAGACGCGCCATCGGGTGCTCGAGCGGCTGGAGCCGGTCGCGGACGAGACGCTGTTGGACCTGGGCAGCGGCCCCGGCGCCATGGCCCGCGCGGCCAGCGGGTTCGTGAAGCGCGTCGTGCTCGTCGACCTGTCCCCAGCCATGCTGCGCGTAGCGGGCACCGAGGCGCGACGTGCCGAGCGGCTCGTACCCCCTCGCGTGGCGGGTGACGCCGGCGCGCTGCCGTTTCGCGACGCCAGCTTCGATCTTGTGGCGTGCCGGCACGCGGCGCGACTGTTCGAGTCGGCCGAACGGATGGCGGCTGAGGTACGTCGCGTGCTGCGGCTTGGTGGTCGCGTCGCGATCTGCGACACGATGGCCACGGGCGAGCCCGACGTGGACCGCGTGCTGCTGTCGCTCGAGGAGATCCTGTCGCCGTGCCCCGTGAGGCTGTGGACGCCGGCGCGCTGGGGCGAGCTGCTTGAGGCCGCCGGCCTGCGGATGGACTGGCACGACCAGCCGCTCGCCGAGCTGGACGCCGGTCGTTCGCTGCTCGACGCCTGCGCGCGCGCCGGCGTCTCGCAGTCGGCGTGCGACGCGGCGCGGCAACTGCTGCTCGATTCACCCGAGCCCGTGCGCCGGGCGCTGGGTGTGCTGGCGCACGGCACTGACATCGTGCTGCACGTGCCGGTCGGGATCGTGGGGGCGACGCGCACGTGATGACCGCGCGGCGTTACTTCACCATCTCGAACATGCTCGCCAGCACCTCGAACGATCTCAGGTGGTCCGCCGCCTTCACCATCACGTAATCCGTGTCGTACGTGCTCAGCACGAACACGGGGATGCCCGCGGCCGCGAGCGGCGAGGTGAGCCCGCTCACCACGCCGACGAGCCCGAACGGCAGCGGGCCCACCACCGCGAACGCGCGCCAGTCCCGCTCGACGCGGTCGCTGACGGACGGGGGCAGGTCGTCCTCGGCGCATACGACTGACAGCTCGTCCGGTGTGCGCGTGATCGAGTAGAACTCGGCCTCGCCGTGCAGCACCCAGGCGGGCAGCGGGGCGTCGGCCGGAAAGCGACACACCGCCAGCCGCCACGGCGTCTCGCGGAGCTTCAGCCGAGGGCCCGTCACGGGAACGTGGTCTCGCCCTCGTCGTCCATCAGGATGATCGCCGAGCACGGACAGGACTCGGCGGCGTCGAGGATCGTCTCGGGCGACTCGGACTCGGGGTCCAGGACGACCGCCTTGTTCTTGCTGTCCATGCCGAACGCTCCTGGCGCGATCTCGCAGCATTGCCCATGACCACAACACTCTTTGTGGAGGATGCGGATCTGCATGGAAGCTCCGAGGGACGTGCCATGGTGCCGGATGGAGCGATGGCGTTCAAGCAGCCGAACGGTGAATCGAGGCAGCCCGAGCGCCCGCCGGGCCGGCCACGCCCGGCGAACCCACGCAAGAGGCGTGAACTGGTTGTCGGCCGCGGTGAGCACGGGCTAGAGTCCCGTGTTCGTTTGCTCGTTCCCGACCTCACGCGAGACCCTCCATGACCGCCCTCGACCGATACCTCGATGAACATCGCGGCGCATTTCTCGAGAACCTGAAGGCCGCGCTTCGCATTCCGAGCGTGAGCGCGCAGCCGGAGCACAAGGCCGACGTCCGTCGCTGCGCCGAACACATCGTGACGCACTTGAAGAAGATCGGCATGACGCGCGCCGAGGTCATGGAGACGGCGGGACACCCGGTCGTCTACGCGGAATGGCTGGGCGCGCCGGGCAAGCCCACGGCCCTCCTCTACGGGCACTACGATGTGCAGCCCCCGGATCCGCTCGAACTGTGGAAGACGCCGCCGTTCGAGCCCACCGAGCGCGACGACAAGCTTTACGCGCGCGGCGCCTGCGACGACAAGGGTCAGGTCTACATGCACTTCTCGGCCATCGAGGCGCATCTCGCGACGAACGGGAAGCTGCCCATCAACCTGAAACTCGTGATCGAGGGCGAAGAGGAGCACGGCAGCGAAAGTCTCGAAGACTTCCTCCGGTCGCATCGCAAGGAACTCGACGCCGATCTCATCGTGGTGAGCGACACGAGCATGCTCTCGCCCGATCAGCCCGCGCTCACCTACGCGCTGCGCGGCATCCTCTACACCCAGATCGAGGTGACGGGCCCCGCGCGCGACCTCCATTCGGGCGAGTTCGGCGGTTCGGTCATGAACCCCGCCAACGCGCTCGCGGGGATCATCGCCGCGCTCAAGGATGCCGACGGCCGCATCACGGTGCCTGGCTTCTACGACCGCGTGAAGGAACTCACGCCGGCCGAATGCGAGGCCTACGCGGCCGTGCCGTTCGACGAGCGCGGGTTCATCGCGGAGTCCGGAGCGCCGATGGCCTGGGGCGAGAAGGGGCATAGCACGCTGGAGCGGCTGTGGTCACGCCCGACGCTCGACGTGAACGGCATGTGGAGCGGGTACACGGGCGAGGGCAGCAAGACCGTGTTGCCAAGCTTCGCCGCCGCCAAGGTCAGCATGCGGCTCGTGCCCGACCAGGACCCGAAGCAGTTGTTCACGGCGTTCGAGGCGCACGTCCGGTCGCTGGCTCCGGCCGCGGTCAAGGTCGTGGTGAAGGACCTGCACCACGGCAGTCCATGGATCACGTCCCCGGACCACCCCATGCTGCAGGCGGCAGTACGCGCACTGGCACGGGCCTGGACCAAGAAACCCGCGTTGATCCGCGAAGGGGGATCGATCCCGGTGATGGCCACGTTCCAGCAGACCCACAACCTGCCCTGCATCCTCATGGGGTTCGGGCTTCACGACGACCAGGTCCACGCGCCGAACGAGAAGTTCTCGCTCACGAGCTTCCACGGCGGCACGAGGAGCTGTGCCTACCTCTATGAGGAACTGCTGAAGGGAGTGTAGCGAGTCACCCGTTCGCGCCGTAGGCGTCCGGGGTCGACTTCTCCATCCACCGGTCGGGCGCGGCGAGCGGCGTGAACCCGGCCTGCGCGTAGAGCCCGTGCGCGTCACGTGTGAGCAAGAACCAGCGACGGAAGCCCTGCAGCTCGGGATGCGCGAGCACGCACTCCATGAGCCAGCGTGACAGGCCGCGGCCACGCCACGGCTCGAGTACGAATACGTCGCCCACGTAGCCCACAGTGGCGCGATCGGTGACCACGCGCGCGAAGCCGACGAGGCGCTCGCCCTCGTAGATCCCGAACGGGACAGCGTTCGCGATCGAGCGCTCCATCACGTCGCGCGGGATGCCCCGGGCCCAGTAGGACGCCGCGAGGAACGCGTGGATCGCGTCGAGGTCGAGACGGGTCGGATCGCTGCTGATCGTAAAGCCGTCGCGCCGCCACTCCTCTGGCATCGTCATCCTCCGCGCCGTGCGGCGCCGGAACAACGCCCGGCCTCGTCCACCGCCGCGACCCGCCTCAATTGCTCCGGAAGTTCCCGAACTTGAGCTCGACACCGAAGTCGTGCTGCTTGAGCAGCGTGATGG
>JAHFBX010000281.1 GCA_023249815.1 Candidatus Eiseniibacteriota bacterium | reverse complement strand
GGCGGAGAGCTGTGCATCCATCGCCGAGAGCAGCTCCGGAGTTCCCGCGCCGGTGAGCGCCTAGAACGGCACGATGGGCGCTTCGGCGAGGAACGTGCCGGCGACGAGCGCTCGCACGTCGCGCGTCACCAACGCCAACCAGTCGTCGTCCACGAGGTCGCGCTTGGTCAGCACGATGACGCCGCGCTCGACGCCCAGCAGCTTCACGATCGCGAGATGCTCGCGCGTCTGCGGCATCACGCCCTCGTCGGCGGCGATCACCAGCAGGACGAGGTCCACTCCACCGACCCCTGCCAGCATGTTCTTCACGAAGCGCTCGTGGCCGGGCACGTCCACGAGTCCCACGCGCACGCCGGCGGGGGTCACGAGCGGCGCGAAGCCCAGGTCGATGCTGATACCGCGCTTCTTCTCCTCGGGGAGCCGGTCCGTGTCCACGCCGGTCAACCGCCGCACCAACGCAGTCTTGCCGTGGTCGATGTGGCCGGCGGTGCCCACCACGGCGAGCCGTCGGGCGGTCGCCGGGCCGGGCGGCGGGCCGGCGGGGGCGCCGGGGGCAGCCGCGGTGCCAGCGGTCGGAGTGCGCTTTGCCATGGGCGGCCATTCTAGCGGGTCGCGGCCGCCCGCGCGGCCCTCCCCAGCGCGATTCTCCGCTGAATCCGCGGCCGAATCGGGCCGATGACCGGGGGGAGTCCGTGTGCCGTCCGCGCGCCATCCGCGGCGGGCATCCACCCACACCCCCGGACCGACACCGTGAACGCAGAGGACGCCTTCATCAACTCCAAGGAACGGAACGTCTTCGTCGCAACGGCGCCCGCGCGGCATCTGCTCGAGGCGCTGGAGCTGGGGCTCGCGCATGCTTCGCCCGTCGTCGTGCTGACGGGCGATGCCGGGCTCGGGAAGACGACGGTCATGCACGAGGCGGCGGCCCGCTGGGCCGAGCGCGTGCACGCGGCGTGGCTCGACGCGTCCCGCACGCCGGTGGACGGGCTCTTCGGCGAGACCATCCGCCACTTCGGCGGTCACTTCCGCGCCAGCGACCAGCGCCCCGAGCAGGTGGGCCGGTTCGCGCACGCGCTCGGCTCCATCCGCGAGCGCGGGCTCATGCCGGTGCTGGTCGTGGACGACGCACACGAGCTCGATCTCACCACGCTCGCCGAGCTGGGCCGCATCGAGAGCGCCGCGGCGGCGACCGACCTGCCGTTCAAGCTGGTGCTGATCGGTCGGCCCGCGCTCGAGGATCAACTGGCGGACGATTCGCTCCAGTCGCTCGCGGCGCGCGTGGGAGCGCGCGGCAAGATCGGCCCCATGACGCAGGTGGACACGCGCGAGTACCTCGCGCACAGGGTCGAAGCGGCGGGTGGCGACAGCGCACACGGGTTCTCGCGCAAGGCGGCGCGGGAGATCCACAACGGTGCGGCCGGTGTGCCGAGCGTGGTGAACGCGCTCTCTGACGAGGCGCAGCGATGTGCGAACGCTGCCGGCACGGCCATGGTGGGCCCGGAACACGTTCGCGCGGTGATCGCCGCCGCGTTCCGTTCAGACGCGGCACCGCTCATCCTGGCGACTCCTGCCGAGCCCGAGCCCGTCGCGGGCGAGCCGGAAGCCGAGCCGCGCCCGTCCGGGTCGCACAAGAAGCCGTCGCACAAGGCGCGAGCCGCGATCCCCGAGAAGCCCAAGGTGATCGCGTCGCACAAGGCGCCCAAGCCGCCCGCTTCGGCGGCGACGCACGTTCCACCTCCGCCGACCAAGCGCCCGAGCGTTCCACCTCCATCGGTGGCGGAGCTGGACTCCTCGAGCCCGCGCGTGCGCGATTGGGTGTCGCGCTTCACGGCGGGCCAGCCGCCGATCCGTTTTGGTGGACGCATCGCGCCGCCGTCGCGCGAGAGCTCGAAGTCGTTCGAGGCGGAACCCGAGCCGACACCAGAGCCGAAGCCCGCGTCCGAGCCTGTGACCGAGGCGACGCCGGCCAGCGCGGCCGCCGAGGCTGCACTGGCGCCCGAAGCCATGCCGGTCACGCCCGAACCCGAACAGGGATCCGCCACCGTCGAGCCCGCAAGCGAGAGCGTCGCCGAAGAGCCAGCGCTCGAGCCGGCTCCCGACGCGCCCGACGCCGGCACCGCCGACGAGCACGCGGTGGACGAGATCGTCGAGCAGACGCCAGCGATCGAGCCCGCCACGCCCGAGACACAGGATGCCGAGCTCGAACCGAGCGGGCCAGCGCCGGTGACGGAGCCGAGTACCCCCGAGCCCGACCCGGTCGCGCTCGAGGTCACGCCCGAGCAACTCGCGCCGCCTCCACTCGAGGTCGAGGAAGCACCTGCGCCGTACACACCCGAGCCGCCGCCGCACGAGCCTGAACCGGTCACGGAGGAAGACCCCGCGCGTCCGCCGAGTCTCACTATGCAGGCGCCCGAGCTGCCGAAGCCTGAACTGAGGCACGGGTCCGGGAACGGTGCGGACCCCGCAGCCGAGCCCGAGGAGCCGGTCGACGCTCCTGCACTCGAACTCGCATCGCTCGAGCCCGAGCCCGCGGCGGAGTCGATCGCGGCGGCGGCCTTCGTCGAGCGCCGCCATCCCGTGCCCAACGCGTTCAGCGACGCGACGCCGAACCGGCCCGCGAATCCGGCATCGCCGAGCCGCAGGAAGCAGCGCGCCGCGGCTCGTCGCGCCGAGCGCGCGGCCAAGCGTGCGGCCGAGGCCGCGGCTCGTGCCGCGCGGAATGTGTCGCGCGCGGCCTCGGCTCCTGCGCAGGGCTCATACATGGACAGCGCGTCGCCACTCGCGACCTCGTCCCCCGCCGTCAGCCCTGGCTACGCCAAGCTGCGGGTCGAGCCGCAGCCGGGCGACGTGCCCGAGCACGAGCGCGTGGCGCAGGAACGCTTCAGCGACGGCCCGCGCTCGCCGCGCCACGCGCGACTGCTCGCCGGCATCATCACCGGGCTCATCATGATCGGGATGGCGATCACCGCCATCATGATCGGTCGGCGCGGCGGGTTCGATTCGGGGACGCAGACCTCGCCGATCACGAACGACGCCGAGCCGCCGCAGAAGCCATCGCTCGTGGTCACGCCGTCTCCCGCCCCGTCGCGCCCGCCGGCGCAGGAGCATCCCGCGGGTGCCAACGACGCCGCGACCGACGCCACCTCGTCGGAGGCCACCGTGGACGAGCCGGTGGCCGACGAGGGTGGCGGCTATTGCCTGGCGGTCGGCAGCTACCTTTTTGAAGAGCGAGCACAGGAGGAAGCGCGCACGCTCCGGCGTCGCACCAAGCAGCGTGTTCGCGTGGTGGCCGATGGCCGCGGCGCCGAGCGGAGCTATCGCGTGCTGTTCGGCGCCTACGCCAGTGAGGACGCGGCCGTGAGAGCCGCGGACCGCCTGCTCACGCGCGGGATCGTGAGCGAGGCCCTGGTCGAGAAGGCTTCGCCGGGCGGGTCGCGGTAGGGCGCTTCCCGCCCCTCCCCACCCGCCCCTCCCCACCGGCCCCTCCCCACGTCACCTTCCCAAATCCCCTCCCTCGGGCCCGCCGGGGGCGTTGCTCCGGACTGCATCTCCGCCCGCAGCTTGCCGATAACCCTCGAGGGTCCAGCCCGACCCGTGGCCGAGCATGGGTGCTCGGCTGCTCGGGTGGGTCGGCCCAGGCTCCGGCTTGATCGCGACTGACCGCGTGAGGATCCAACGCGTGCCCGCCGAGACTCCATCGCAGGAACCCAACGCGCAAAGCCCGCTCCTCAGCATGGCGCCGATGCTGGACGTGCTTCACCGGCTCGGCCGCGGCCTGGGTGTGCGCAAACCGGTGCTGGTGCTCACGGGCTCCTCCGGCATGGGCAAGTCCGCGCTCGCGCGCGAGGTCGCACGACGCTTCGGCGATCGTGCAAATGTCGTGCACCTCTCCGGCGCGCAACTCGATCCGAAGGCGGTCGCGGGTACGGTGCTCTCGGTGTTCGGGGGCAGTGCCAAGCCCGGCACGAGCCCGCTGGCGCTGAACGAGCGACTGCTCGAGACGCTCGCGAACGCCACGGCGCGCGGCCGCGTCGCCGTGCTGGTGGTGGACGACGCGCACACGCTCGCCGACGACGTGCTGGTGGAACTCCAGCGCATCACGGCGAAGGCGGCGCAGCGCCAGTGTCCGTTGGAGCTGTTGCTCGTGGGGCAGCCGGCGCTGGCCGCGCGGCTCGAGGAGCCGGTGCTGGCGCCAGTGAACGAGCAGGTGGCGCTGCATATCATGCTCGCACCACTCAACGCGCACGACACGCGGCGCTATCTGTTGCTGCTCCCTTCGGCAGCGGAGGACGGCCAGGCGCCGCAGTTCTCGCGCAAGGCCTGCCGCGACGTTCACGCCGGCTCGCGCGGCCTGCCGCGTGATATCGAGGCGATCGCCGTGGAATCCGCACGCCGGGCCACGCGCGCCAACTCCGCGACGATCTCTCCCGAGCACGTCCGCGCCGCGGTTCAGGCGCTCCATTCGCGCCCGGCGACAGCACCCGCGCCCAAACCCGCGCCGTTGCCTCCGAGGGCCGCGCCGGTGCAGGCGAAGGCGGCATCACCGG
>JAHFBX010000033.1 GCA_023249815.1 Candidatus Eiseniibacteriota bacterium | reverse complement strand
ACGTACGTTTGAGGGGCGTATGGGGAAACCCGTGCGAGTTCAAATCTCGCCCCGGGCACCACTTCCATGTCGGCGAGCCGCGCTCCCTGAGGTCGCGGCTCGTTCGACTTTCGCCCTCGCTGGGACGCAGCGCGATCGATTCGGGCTGCGTGCGTGGGGTCATCGATGTTCGAGACACCGTCACCGGATCGCTGAGAGGCGGCGTGTCGCCAGCGTGAGCCGCACATGGGAGAATCGCATGCGTCGTCATCTCTGGTTCGCGCTGGCCGGGCTGGCCTCGCTTGCGCTGCTCGCCGCACTTCTGTCGCGCATCGCGCGATCTCAGGCGACGCCACCCGCGAGCGCACCGCCCGCGGTCGCGCCGGCGAGCCCCGTCGCGCCGACACCCGCGACGCCCGCCGCGCCGCCTTTGCCTGTGAGCGGAATCCGCAACAAGCTCGCCGCGGCGGACTTGCTCTCGGCCGAGTCCATCCTCGAGGTGCATCGTGAGAAGTACGGGGAAGACGGCGCGTGGCTCGCCGGCCTGGGCTGGCTCGCGCGCGGCGCGCTCTTGCTCGGGGACACGGCGAAGGCGCGGCAGTACGCGAGCGACGTCCGCCGCGCGTGCGTCGTCCGCCTCGACACGCTTCCGCTGGAGAAGAACCACGATGTCGAGGGTCCGCTCGGCACCGTGATCGAGGTCCAGGCGCAGTTGCTCGAGCGCCACCGCGGCAGCCGCGCGGCGGCCGCGCTCGTGCGCGCGGAGATCGCAGCGGGGCAGGGCCCGCCCGCGTTCATGGCGCGCCTCAACAAGCGGTTGAACCTGCTCGAGCTCTCGGGCCAGCCCGCGCCCGAGATCGCGGTGGAGGGCCATCTCGGGGATCGGCCGCCCTCGCTCGCGTCGCTGCGCGGCTCGCCCGTCGTGCTGTTCATCTGGGCGGAGTGGTGCGCGGACTGCAAGGCTCAGTCGGCGTCGCTCGCGCGGGTGCTCAAGCGTCATGCAGCCGACGGAGTGCGCGCCATCGCGCTCACGCGCTGGTACGATGCCGACTCGCTGCGCACGCGCGAGACCGCGCGCGTCGACAGCGTGTGGACCGCGGTCTACTCCGACATGGGCACGATCCCGCGCGTCTTCAGCACCGCCTCGATGGTGCGCTACGGCGGCTCCTCGACGCCCACGTTCGTGTTCATCGATCGGAAGGGGATCGTGCGCCGCTACACGCCGACGCGCCTCACCGAGGCGGAGCTGGAGCGGAGTGTGGCGGCCATCCTGCGATAGCGGCCGGGCGACGGGCCGTGCGGCAAGCTCCTAGTCGTCGCCCTCGACGATCTCCTTGACGTAGTCCTCCATCGTGTCGCCGTCGATGTAGCCCACGACGCGGCGCACGATGGCGCCGTTGCGATCGATGAAGAACGTGGTCGGGATCGAGCGGATGGGGCCGTACGCGTCGAGCACGTCGTCGTTTGCCATGGCGAGCGTGAACTTGACGCCAAGCTGCTGCGCGAACCTGCGCACGCTCTGCGGGCCGTTCTCGTCCACCGACAGGCCGATCACGGTGAGCCCCTGCTTGCCGTAGCGCGACTGCATCGTGGACAGGTGCGGCATACTCGCGCGGCACGGGCCGCACCACGTGGCCCAGAAGTCCACGATGACCGGGCGCTTACGCAGGTCGGAGAGCTTGAGCGGCTTGCCGTCGAGCGTCTTCACCGAGAACGGCGGCGCCTGTTTCGCGTGCGCGTGCAATGGAGCGCACGCCAGCATCGCGATCGCGGCGACGGTGAAGCGAAGCGGAGTCCGGAGTCGGGTCATGGAGAGTCCTCGGACGGCGGCGTAGGGAGGGGTGTTCGGTGTCTCGCACGAGAACTGTAACCGCAAAGCAACGACGCGTGACGTGCACGGTCTGGATTTTTCAGGCTCTTGACTGCGACGACGACGTGTTCCGGGGTTGTGCGGAAGATACGCTCGAGGTCGCGGTGGAGCTTGGGGCGCGCGCACGGCATGTGCTAGCGTGCATGTGCTCTCCTGGCGAATGTGTCCGCGAATCGTCGCGGACCTGCGCGACTTCACAAGGAAGGTGAAGCCGATGGTGATCGCCTCGCTACCGACCGTTCTGCTGTCCCTACTGCCGCTGCAGGCCGGCGCCGCTGCGGCGTCCTCGATCCCGTCGCTGATCGCGCACGCCAGCGCGTTCTCCAAGGCGGTGTTGCTCCTGCTCGTCGGCATGTCCGTCTACTCGTGGGCTGTGCTGTGGGATCGGCTGCGACTCTACGCCCGGGTCCGCGTGCAGGACGCCCGCTTCCTGCAGGCGTTCCGCGGGCTCGAGGTGGGCGGGGACGTGAGGATGGCGGCACACCAGCACCCGATCTCCGTGCTCGCCCGGACGGCGCTCGCCGGTCACAAGGCCACCGAACAGCACGCCGCCGAGTCAGTGGGTGCGGCGGCTCGGTTCGAACTCGTGCAGCGTGCCATGGACCGTGCGGCCGACGAGGCTGTGAACCAGCTCGAACGCCATGTCGGATTCCTCGCGACCACCGGCAGCGTGGCGCCGTTCATCGGCCTCATGGGAACGGTGTGGGGCGTCATGGTGTCGTTCGTGAACATCGGAGCGCAGGGCTCGGCCACGCTCGTCGTGGTGGCCCCGGGCATCGCCGAGGCGCTCATCGCCACGATCGCCGGCCTGGCGGCGGCGATCCCGTCGGTGATCGGCTACAACCACTGCCTCGGCAAGCTGCGCGAGATCGGCCACTCCGCAGCGCAGTTCACGAGCGAGTACATGGACCGCCGGCTCGGAGCGCGCCACTCGTGAAGCTGCAATCCCAGCGCGGGCCCATGGCGGAGATCAACGTCACGCCGCTCGTGGACGTGGTGCTCGTGCTGCTCATCATCTTCATGGTGACGGCGCCGTTCCTGCAGGGCGGGCTCGAAGTCGACCTACCCAAGGTGGCGACGCGCGGACTCGACGTGCGCGAGGGTCTCATCGTGAGCGTTCGCCGCGGCGGTGCCATCGCCGTCGGCGAGCGCGTCGTGCCATCCGGGCAGTTCGAGGACGCGCTTCGCCGCGCACGTGCGTCCGAGCGGCCGGTGTACTTGAAGGCCGACCAGAGCGTGCCATACGGCGACATCGTTGTGTTGATCGCGCGCCTGCGCCGCGCCGGGGTGGTGTCACTGGGCCTGGTGACGCAGCCCGCGCAGGAGCGCCGCTAGTGCGCGGCACGATCGCGGCCTCCACCGCGCTGCACGTGGCACTCCTCTCGGTGCTGTTCGTCGTGCGCCCGTCACGAACGATCGTGATCCCCGGCCCCGACGTCGTGCAGGTGGCGCTGATCGGCGAGCCCGAGCCACCGCCCGCGCCGGTCGTCAAAGCGAACGACGCGGTCACCCCGGACGAGAAGCAGGGCGTCCAGATCGAGAAGCCCAAGCCGCGTCCGAAACCGGAGGTGAAGCAGCAGCCGAAGCCCGCGGACCCCAAGCAGAAGCCGCTGCCGTCGGACGATGTTTCGCCCGTCACGTCCAGCCGGCGCACGGTGCTGCCCTTCGCACCAGTGGCCGGCGGGCTCTCGGGACAGGTCGCGGTCGACGACGCCAACTTCGAGTTCGCGTACTACCTGCAGATGGTGCGCGCGCAGGTCGCGCGCAACTGGACGCCCCCGCAGGGCGCACCGCCCGGCGCGCGCGTCGAAGTGTACTTCCGGGTCTCGCGCTCGGGCGGCATCTCGAGCCTGCGCGTGGACGTCGGCTCGGGCAACGAGCTGTTCGACCAGTCGGCGATCCGCGCCGTCGTCATCACGGAACAATTGCCGCCGCTGCCGCTCGGCTATTCGGGAGCGGACCTCGGCATCCACTTCGGCTTCGAGTACACGGGACCCTGATGACCACTCGCCGCTTCGCCACCCCGTTGCTCGTCGCCTGCTGCCTGGTGCTCGCGACTTCCCCGCGCGCGTCCGCGCAGGGGGCCGACGTGCGCATCGACTTGAAGACCGGGCAGCTCGCGCGACTGCCGCTGCGAGCTGAGGCGCTGCGTGGCCCCGCGAGCGGCGCGGCGCCGATCCGCGAAGCGGACGAGGTGCTCGCGGCGGATCTTCAATCCTCGGCGGTGTTCCAGGTGCAGCGCGCGTGGGCGCCCGACAGCGCCAGCCAGCAGTCCCAGTTCGTCGTGAGCGGGCGCTGGACGGTGTCCGGTTCGCAGGTGCGCCTCGAAGGGGAGCTCCGCGACTACCCCGGTCGGAGGGTCATCCTCGTGCGTGACTACTCGGCGTCCGTCACCGACTGGCGACGGCTGCTCCACCGCTTCAGTGACGACTGCGTCCAGCAGATCACGGGCGAGCGCGGGGTGGCGGACTCGCGCATCGCGTTCGTCGTCCAGGAAGGGCGCGACAAGGAGCTGTGGCTGATGGACGCCGATGGCCACGGCGCGCGGCCGCTCACCGCTGACCGCTCGATCGCCCAGTCCCCGTCGTGGTCACCCGAGGGCTCGTTGCTGTTGTTCACGACGTGGCGCGGCGGGAATGGGCCGACCATCTGCGTGATGGCGCCGGACCAACGCAAGCCGTTCCTCGTCTCGGGGCGCCCCGGACTCAACACGAGCGCGGCCTATTCGCCGGACGGCCAGCGCGTCGCCTGCACACTGTCGCAAGACGGGAATGCCGAGATCTACTCGCTCGACGCGCGTGGCGGCAGCCCGCAGCGCCTGACGAACCACCGCGCCATCGACACGTCGCCGAGCTGGTCGCCGACCGGACGGGAGATCGCGTTCACGTCGGATCGTTCGGGCTCGCCGCAGCTCTACGTGATGGACGCCGACGGCGGCAACGTGCGGCGACTCACGTTCGACGTGGACTACACCGACTCGCCCGCGTGGTCGCCGAAGGGCGACCGCATCGCGTTCGTGACGCGTGTGGGCGGAGGCTTCGACATCTGGACCTGCCGCGCGGACGGCACCGGGGCCCAGCCCATGGTGACGGGCGGCAACAACGAGAACCCGCGTTGGTCGGCCGACGGCCGCCACCTCGCGTTCGCGTCCAACCGCGATGGGAGGTACGGTCTATGGGTGACCGACCTCGATGGCGCCCTGCCCCGGAAGCTCGACACCGGGGGGCGGCGCGCGCTCTCACCGGCCTGGTCGCCGCGACGCTCGACCGGGCCCTGATCACACACGTCACCGATCCGCTCATCGCCCGATAGGTCTGGAGGACCCCGATATGAACTTCCGTTCCCGATTCCTCGCACTCGTGATGGCGGTGGCGCTGGCGAGCGCGCTCGTCAGCTGCGCCAAGAAGCCCGCGAAGACCTCGCCGGTGCCGCCGGCGCCGACCCCGACCGAGACCACGCCGACGCCCACGCCGAGCACGCCCGCCCCAGCTCCCGCGCCCGAGCCGTCGACGCCCCCGGTGGCCGCCAAGGACCTCCAGATCATCTACTTCGCGTACGACTCGTTCACGCTGGACGACGGCGCGCGCGCAGCACTCGACGCCAACGCGAAGCTGCTGCGCGACAACCCGTCGTTGAACGTCTCGGTGGACGGACACTGCGACGAGCGCGGCACGGTCGAGTACAACCAGGCGCTGGGCCAGAAGCGCGCCGAGGCCGTGACGGCATACCTCTCGGACCAGGGGATCGCGGGCAGCCGCTTCCGAGTCATCTCGTACGGCAAGGAGCGTCCCGCGGACGAGGGTCACGACGAGGCGGCCTGGGCGCGTAACCGTCGCGTGGAGTTCACGGCGAGATGAGCGCGCGAGAGCTCGGGGTCCCTGGCCGAGGGACCCGGCGCGCGGGCCGGGCATGGGCAGCGCTGCTGCTGCTGTCCGCGCTCGCCACGCCCGGCTGCTACACGACGCAGATGGTGCTGCTCAAGTCGGGGCTCGACAGCCTGCGCACGCAGGTGGACCAGATGAGCGTGCGTGACTCGGTCAGCGCCCGAACGCTGGACGAGACGCTGCGGGAGCTGGCCGGGCAGCGTGACGTGCTGCACGCCACGCGTGCCACGGCGTCGAGCACGTCGCGCGAGACGGAGGAGACGCTCGGCCGGCTCGAGGGCAAGCTCGACGACATCATGGCCCGGTTCCGCATCGTGTCCGAACGGCAGGCTCCGCCGCGCCAGGCGGATCCGCCAGCCACGGGCTCGCCGAATCCGGGTTCCACACCGGGAACCCCGCCCGGAAGTTCGCCGGGCTCCACGACGGGCGGGCCCGATCCGACACAGCTCTACGACCAGGCGACGCAGGATCTCACGCAGGGCCGCTACGCGATGGCGCTCGGCAGTTACCGCGAGTATCTGCGGCGATTCCCCGACACGGACCTGGCGGACAACGCGCAGTACGGGGCCGGGGAGTGTTTCTTCGCGCAGTCGCAGTTCGACAGTGCGCTCGTCGAATACGCGCGCGTCGGGGCGCGTTGGGGCACCGGCGACCGCGCGCCCGCCGCGCTGTACAAGCTCGGCCTCTGCGAGGAGCGCCTGAATCGAAATGCCGACGCGCGCAAGACGTTCGAGGAGCTGATCAAGCGATTCCCGCAGAGCGGCGAGTCCCAGTTGGCTCGTGATCGCATCGGCAAGCGCTGATCCGGGGATTCGGCCCGCGTACCGGATGAGCGCGAGGGGGGCGGGTGGCGCCCTCGCGCTCATGGCGTTCATGGCTGCCGCGATCCCGAGCGGCGCCCGGGTGGCGCCCCCGCTGCCTCTGGTGGCCGCCGACACGCTCGTGGTGCCGCCCGAAGCGGTCGTGGCGCCTGGCGCTCCGCCCGAGGACACGCTCGGCATGCCGTATGGCGCCGCCAGCGACAGCATCGTGCGCGCCCGCTGCGAGGGCGCGACCATCCGGCGGATCGAGGTGCGCTGCCTCGACATCTTCGAGCCCGTGCCGCCCGGGCGCTTCGCCGCGGTCTATCGCACCGCCAACCGCCTCCACGTGCGCACGCGCGGCGCCACGGTGCGCGCGCAGTTGCTCATGGCTCCCGGCGACATCTGGACCGCCGATCGCATCATCGAGAGCCAGCGGCTGTTGCGCGGCCTCGAGTACCTCGAGCCTGACACGATCCGCTCTCGCCTCACGACCGACTCGGTGAACGTGCTCGTGGTGACGCACGACACATGGACGACGCATCCCGAGTTGAACCTCGAGCGTGGTGGAGAGCGCACGTACGGCTCGGTGGGGTTCACGGAGCGGAACCTGTTCGGCATGGGCCTCGGCCTGTCGTTGAACCTGCGCGATGAGCCCACCGGCCACACGCGCACGGTCAACGTGCGTGCACGCCGCATCCTCGGGAGCCAGCTCGAGGGGCAGTTCCAGGCGGGAACGGGCACGGGCGGCGTCTCCAACGCCGTCTGGCTGCGCGATCCGTTCCGCTCGCTCGACGACCGCTCGTCGTGGACCGCGTCGTGGTGGCGATCGAGCGCCGAGCAGCAACTGTTCAAGACGGGGACCGTGGTGGCGAGATTTCCGTTCGAGTTCGAGCTGCACCAACTGGAATACGGCGTCGGGACGCGGTTCACGGACGGTGTGGTGCGCCGCTACACGTTCGCGCTGATGCAGCACGACCGGCGCTATGGCGTCACCGAGGCCGAGCCCGGTGAGGCGATCGCGTTCCCGGCCGGCGAAGAGGAGTTGAAGCTGCGATCGGCCTCGGTGCGCGTCCAGTTCTGGAAGCCGCAGTTCATCGAGCGGCGGGGCGTGGAACTGTTCGACCCGATCGAGGATTTCGACGTGGGCTCGCTCGCGAGCATGGAGGGCGGCCTCATCCTCAAGGCGCTCGGCAGTACCGCCGACGAGGGGCTCATGAAGATGCGCCTCGAGGCCGGACACGAGACCAAGCGCTTGGGCTTTGGTTTCGCGCGCGGCCAGCTGTCCACCCGCATCCGGGGCGGGGCCCGCGAGACGCTTGCGGGGCTCGACGCGCGCTGGATCCAACAACCCGCGGCGGACGTCGCGGTCGTGCTCGCGGCGCACGGCGAGGCGGCGGACCGGGCGCCGCGCGAGGTGCAGACCGTGGTGGGTGGGCTGAACGGCCTGCGCGCCTACTCTGTCCAGGCTCTCGCGGGGACGCAGGTCTGGCGCTTCAATGGAGAGACTCGCTGGGTGGCGGCGCGCGGGCTGTGGGACCTGGCGAGCGTGGGCGGGGCGGTGTTCGTGGACGCGGCCCGCGCCTGGGGACCGGGAGGGGACCGCGAGCCGTGGCACCACGGCGCGGGCTTCGGCCTGCGCCTCACGTTCCCGCACGCTTCGCGCAACCAGGTGGTGCGCTTCGACGTCGCGTTCCCGCTCTCGCCCTCGCGCGACGGCCGCCGGGAACCGGTATTCTCGTTCGGCTCGTCGCAGGCGTTCTAGCCAGGGACCTGGAGGTCCGTATGCAGTTCTCCGCCGTGCCGCTGGCGTTCCCCGCCGACTGCAACGTGGTCGTGGGGCAATCGCATTTCATCAAGACCGTAGAGGACGTGGCCGAGATCGTGATTACCACCGTGCCCTCGGCCAAGTTCGGTCTCGCATTCTGCGAGGCGTCCGGACCGTGCCTCGTGCGCACCGAGGGCAACGACGCGGAGTTGGTGGACGTGGCCGCGAAGCAGGCGCAGGCCGTGGCCGCGGGGCACGTGTTCTTCCTGGTGCTGCGCGGTGCCTATCCCATCAACGTGCTGCCCGCGATCAAGCAGTGCCAGGAAGTGTGCCGCGTGTTCTGCGCCACCGCGAACCCGATCGAGGTGCTGGTGGCCGAGACCGAACAGGGCCGCGGCGTGGTCGGCGTGGTGGACGGCGCACCGCCGAGGGGCGTCGAGGGCCCGCCTGAGCGCGAGGCGCGCCGCGAGTTCCTGCGCCGGATCGGCTACAAGCGATGACACCTGCGCCGGGGGAATGCGCGCGCGCATGAGCGGGCCCCTGCGCTTCGGCACGTCGGGCATTCCGCGCAGCAGCGCCAGGCCCGGCACGGTGCATGGCATACGGCGGGCCCGCGAGCTGGGCCTGGACCACCTCGAGATGGCGTGGGTGAACGGCGTGCGCATGTCGGACGAGTCGGCGGACGCCATCGCCGCCGCGGCGCGCGAACACGACCTCACGCTCACGGCGCACGCGCCCTACTACGTGAACCTGTGCGGCGTGCCCGAGATCGTCGAACGGAGCCGCGCGCGGCTCGAGGAGGCCGGCCGGCTGGGCGCGCGCTGCGGGGCCCAGTCGTTCTGTTTCCACGCCGGCTTCTACGGTGCGTTGGACGGCCGGGCGGCGAGCCGCCGCGTGAAAGCCGAACTGCGGCGCGTCACCGCGACGCTTCGGCGCCAGCGTCACACCATCGACGTGCGCGCCGAACTCACCGGCAAAGCGAGCCAGGTGGGCTCGCTCGAGGAGGTGCTCGACTGGAGCGCCGCCGTTCCCGGCGTGGCGCCGTGCGTGGACTTCTCGCATCGCTACGCCCGCGACATCGGCCAGCACAACCGTTACGAGGACTTCGCCGCGACGCTGGTCGCGATCGAGTCGAAGCTGGGGCGCGCCGCGCTGGACCGGCTGCACGTGCACATCTCCGGCATCCAGTACGGTCCCAAGGGAGAGCGCCGGCACGAACCGCTCCGCGAGACCAAGTTCCGCTGGAAGGAGCTGCTGCGGGCACTCAAGGACATGCGTGTTGGCGGCTGGGTCGTGAGCGAGAGCCCGTGCATGGAGGACGATGCGCTCCTGCTCCAGCAGACCTACAAACGGATGAAGTGAGGGCGGAGGACCATGCTCGAGCAGCACGCGTTCCACGACGTCGGCCCGTTCGCGAACAACATCTACATCGTCACGGACCCCGCCACGCGCGAGACCGCCGTGATCGACGTCGGCTTCGAGCCCGAGCGCGTCATCGAAATCGTGAGCGCCAAGGGGCTGGATGTGCGCTGGCTGCTCGCGACGCACGCGCATTACGACCATGTCGCCGCCATGCTGCCGGTCCAGCAGGCCGTGGGTGGCCAGTTCGCACTGCACCGGGCCGACCTTCCGCTGCTCCGCGCCGTCGCATTCCAGGGCTCCATGTTCGGCCTGCCCGCCGTCCTTGTTCCCGAGGTCGAGTTGGAGCTGGCCGAAGGCCTGCGGGTTCCGCTCGGCGACCAGTCGCTCGACGTGCTGTTCACGCCCGGTCACACCCCGGGCCACGTCACATTCCGCCATGGAAAGACACTATGGTCCGGCGACGTCCTGTTCGCGGGCTCTGTCGGACGCACCGACATGCCGGGCGCCTCGCGGTCGGAGCTCGAGCGCACCATCCGCGAGCGGCTGTTCCCGCTCGGCGACGACCTGCGCGTGCTGCCCGGTCACGGCCCCGCCACGACGATCGGCGAGGAGCGCCAGCACAACCCGTTCGTCGGCGAGTCCGCGGGGCGGCCGTGACCGATCGCCACCTGGACTGGCCCGCACTCCTGAAGCTGGATCCGAGCGTGTTCGTGGCGCCCGGCGCGACCGTGGTGGGGGAGGTCTCGATCGGGGCGCGTTCGAGCGTTTGGTTCGGCACCGTGCTGCGCGGCGACGGCGCGTCCATCACCGTGGGCTCCGACACGAACCTCCAGGACCTGACGCTCGTCCACGTGGACGCCGACGCACCCGCCGTCGTGGGCGATCGCGTCACTGTCGGCCATCGCGCGATCCTCCACGGCTGCACGATCGGCGACGACTGCCTGATTGGTATGGGTGCGATCGTACTGTCGCGTTCGACGGTCGGCGCCGGCTCGCTGGTCGGCGCAGGGTCGCTCCTCCGAGAGGGCCAGGTCATCCCGCCGGGCTCGCTCGTGCTCGGCGCCCCGGCGCGTGTCATGGGCCCGGTCTCCGAAGCGCACCGCGCCGCCATCGCGGACGGCACACGCCACTACGTCGAACTCTCTCGAAGTTATCTCGCGCGCGGGTTCGCGCACCCGTTCCCGCTCCGGCGAAGCACCACCGGCATCACCGCCCACATGCCCGGCCCCATGACGTACAGCGAGTGGGGCGGTTGTCTGGCCGCGCTCGCCGAGAGCCCCGCGTGGCTGGCCGACCGCCTCGCCGAGGTGCCCGGCCGCGTGAAGCATCGCCCCGGGCCCGCTCGTTGGAGTGCTCACGAGGTGCTGGCGCACCTGCGCGACGCCGATCGCGACGTGTACGTGCCGCGGCTCGAGCGCATGCTCGTAGAGGAGTGCCCTGAGGTGCTCGACGTGGACCTCGTGGGTGCGGATCGCGTCGCGGGTTACGCCGCGGAATCCACCGAGCAGGTGCTGATCGAGTGGCGCGCACTGCGCTCGCGGCTCGTCTCCCGGCTCGCGCCGCTCGGCCGCGAGCACTGGAGCCGCGCGGCGACGCACTCGCGCCGCGGCACCTTCGCGCTCTCCGAGATGGTGCGCGGGTGGGTGGAGCACGATCTCTCGCACCGCCGGCAGGCAGCACTGGCGCTCGGGCTCGCGCCATGATCCTGGTGAAGGCGGGTGCGCTCCCGCCGGCGGTGGACCGGCTGCTCGCGGCCGTCTCCGAGGCAGGGCACACGGTGCTCGCCGGGCCAGAAGCGCTTGGCGCGGGGACGGGGAGTGTCACGGGGGCGGAGCCCGTGACGCTCGTGGTCTCGGACGGTCCGGGGATCCTGAACCTGCTCGGCGTCGTGCGCGCGCTGGGTGCCACGCGATTCCGCGTGCTGCTCCTGTCGCGGCTCGGGGCGCACCCGGACGCGCGCGCCGACACGTTGCGGCGACTGTGGCGACTCGAGGAACACGTGCGAGGCGGCGGTGCCCCCACGCTCACGCTGCGCCTGGCGCCGCTCGTCGGGCCCGAGACGCCGTTCTGGCGAAAGCTCCGCTCGCGACCGAGCCTGCCCGCCGGCGGCCGGAAGCTCGTGAACCCGGTGGCCGAGCGAGACGCCGTGGAGACGATCCAGCGCGCGCTCGATGGACGCGGGCCGTGGCGCGACTGGTACGAGGTGGCGGGGAGCGAGACGCTCTCGCTCGCCGAACTCCGCGACCTGGCATCCCGCACCGCGGGCGGCACGAACGGCGAATGGGAGCCGTCGCTCGACGAGATCGCGGAGCATCGGCTGGCCGAGCACGAACCGTGGGCCTCGGCGTTCCGACTCGAGCCCACGCCGATCGCGGCGTGCGCGGGCGCGGGGGTCGCGTGAGCGCGGTGCGAAAGCAGGCGCCGGTGGGAGCCAAGACGCGCGCGGGTGAGCACGCTCGCGCACAGCGCCCGCCGCGGTCCGTTAACGTGGCGATCATTACCGTGAGCGACACACGGCGCGACGCCGAGGACACCAGCGGCGCGCTCGCCGAATCGCTGCTGACAGGGGCCGGTGCGGTCGTGGTCTCGCGCGCGTGGGTGCGGGACCAGGTGGCGGCGATCCGCTCCGCGGCGCGGCGCGCGCTCGCCGGGCGCGGCACGGACGTGGTGCTGTTCACGGGCGGCACCGGCGTGGCGCCCCGGGACGTGACGCCCGAGGCGCTGGAGCCGCTGCTCGAGCGCGCGCTGCCGGGATTCGGCGAGCGTTTCCGCCAGCGATCATGGGCGAGCGTGGGTTCGGCCGCGTGGATGTCGCGCGCGGGCGCGGGTGTCGCGCGCGGGCGGCTCGTCGTTTACCTTCCGGGCTCGACCGGCGCCGTCCGGCAGGCCCTGGAGGAATTGCTCATTCCCGAGCTCGCGCACGTCGTGCGCCTGCTCGGTCGTTTTTGACGCCAAGGAGCGCGAATGTCCATCCGTCCCGACCATTGGATCCGTCGGATGTGTAAGGAACACAGCATGATCACGCCCTACGAGGAGAACCAGGTGCGGCAGGGCGTCATCTCGTACGGCGTCTCGAGCTATGGCTACGACATCCGCGTCGCCGACGAGTTCAAGATCTTCACGAACGTCATGAGCACGGTGGTGGATCCCAAGAACATCGATCCCGCGTCGATGGTGGATTTCAAGGGCGACGTGTGCATCGTGCCACCCAACTCGTTCGCGTTGGCTCGCACGGTGGAGTACTTCCGCATCCCGCGGAACGTGCTCACCATCACCATGGGCAAGTCCACGTACGCGCGCTGCGGCATCATCACGAACGTCACGCCGTTCGAGCCCGAGTGGGAAGGTTTCGTGACGCTGGAGATCAGCAACACCACGCCGCTGCCCGCCAAGATCTATGCCAACGAGGGCATCGCCCAAGTCGTGTTCTTCGAGGCCACGGACGTGTGCGAGGTCTCGTACAAGGACAAGGCCGGGAAGTACCAGAAACAGACGGGCATCACGCTGCCCCGGATGTGAGGTACGCGCAGCCGGTCTCGCGAGGGGAACTCCCGATGCGATCGAGTGGCGCTTTGAGGCTTGCCGTGCTGGTCACCGGGCTGACGCTGGCCCCGTCGGCACTCGGGCAGGTGTCGGGTGCTTCACAGGGCTTCGAAACGTCCATTCGCTCCTCCGGGATGGGAGGCGCCACGACCGCCGTCTCGTGGGGCGAGCCCGGCGTGTGGGGCAACCCCGCCGCGCTCGCGAGCACGCGCGGCATCTCGTGGCTCGAGGGCAATACCCGGCTCGTGCCGGAGCTGGACGGGAACACGCGCTTCAAGTCCCGGCGTTTCCTGCTGGGCGGCGCTGGCGTGGGCGTCTCGCTCATGGGGGCGCCGGTGGAGGGCCTCGGGCGTTCACGGCTCGAGTTCACGGGCTCGCTGGGCACGGACCCGTTCGGGAACCCCACGGGCTCGTACGAGGCGCACGAGCAGGTGGACGCCTGGGGTGTGGGCATCTCGCCGCTCCAGCTGGTGGACGCTGTGCGTGGGCTGCGTGACCCGGGAGCGAAGCCGGTCTCGCGCGACTTCAACGTGAGCCTGGGATACGAGCACAAGCGCACCGAGGTGCTGCTCGCACCCGGGGTGCGAGCCGAGGCCGCCAACTTCGACTGGGGCGTCCAGACACGTCGTGCGGTATTGCATGGCGACGCCGACGGGCGAACTCCGAGCGTGGACCTTTCCGCCGGATACGCGGTGCTCAATGCGGACCAGGACTCGCGCTTCCACTTCCCTGGCTCGAGCGCTCCGGTCCCGTCCGCGCGCATGGAGCGCATGGGCTTCGCCGTGGTCGCGGTGCTGCCGTTCGCGAGTGGAGGCGGCCCATGGTCGTGGTGGCTCGGGACCGTGCCGCGCGCTGTGCAACTCGGGCTCGCCTACGACCGCGAACACGTGACGGCCAGCGGCTCGTCGCTGTCGCAGGATGTGGACCATGTCGGACTCGAGGCCTCGCTGCTCGAGATCCTGGCACTCCGACTGGGGTATGTGAACGACCCGGAGGGAAATATCGACGACTTCTCGTACGGGGTCGGGGTCCACGCGCCGATCGGCCCCTGGGGAAGCGTCGGCTACGATTGGGCGAGCGATCCGGTGTCGAAGGACTCGGGACTCGCGAGCACGAAGCGACACGGCTTCGCGGCGTGGATCCATCCCACCGCCCTCCTGGAGA
>JAHFBX010000280.1 GCA_023249815.1 Candidatus Eiseniibacteriota bacterium | reverse complement strand
AGACCTCCACCTTGACCCGATCCACCACCGCCCAGGCCGTGAGGACGCCGTAGGTGATGTGCGTCGAATCGAGCCAGTGGTGCGTGATCGGCGCCACAGGAATGTTGACGCCGGAAGGGCGGTGCATGAATGCTGGCGGCCCAAGCGCCGGCTCGCCGGGCAGGCCCGCATAGAAGAACAGCGAACGATCCCCGCTCAAGATGCTGTAGGTGCCTGCCAGTTCCATGAACAGATCATGAGGGTGCTGGCGATCGATGAGCGGGGTGCGGCCGTCGGCGGTCTCCCCTGTCTGAAGGAGCAGCGGATAGCCCTCCTTGCCGATCGTCGCCGGCTCCACCGAGAGCATCGCGCGCAAACCAAGCGAGCCGCGACCGAGCGGTCGCTGCGCCATGGCCATCACCATGTTGTCGCTGAAGACCTTGCTGTCTCCCCGCTGTCCGCCCTGGTCGTCGTGGACGCCGTCTGCGAAGCCGTGGAGCATGATCATCCACGGGCCGATCATGAGGTGGACCCCCTCGTGGCGAGACGCTTCAGGCTGCCACGAAGTGCCAGAGGCCTCACGGCTCATCGAGTAGGGGCCATACATGCCGTTCATGGAGTTGTCGTGCATGTCGATTCCAGACATGTCCATTTCGTGCATGCTTCCGTGATCCATCCGCGCGTGCGGGTCGGCGGCGGGTCGGGCCGCATGATGCGACGTCGTATCCGGTACAGTCGGAGAGCGTGGGTGAGTCTGCGCGACTCCGAGCCCCGGCCATGCCAGCGTGGAAAAGCCGAGGACGACGCACCAGCTCCGCGCACTCCTTTTCACGAGGCCGCTCCTCCTGCGTCTAGCCGCCCACCGCGTCGGCGGAGGACGTGGCGGCGTTCAGGTCGCGCGCGGTTCGCGCTTGGCCGTGGCGCTCGCTGGAACTGCCTGCTCGCGCATCAGCTCCTCGATCGCGTCGGCAACGTGCTCATCCGTGATGTGGTGAGCCTCCGCCTTCAGCCGGATCGCGTGGGCCCTGCGCAGGATGTCGGTTTCGCGAACCCCCTCGGGCGCGACGAACTTGTAACACGCGAGCTCGAGGCGGAGGCCATTTGAATCACTGAAGTAGATGGAGTCCATGAAGCCGCGGTCGAACGCCTTGAAGGGAATGGCACGCTCTTCGAGCCGCTTCGCGACCTGAGTCTGCGTCGCGCGGGAGACGCTGAACGCGATGTGCTCGAGGTGGCCGACGCCGCGCGGATGCTCCGTGGGATCGTCCTGTCGCTGTTCGTTGGTGAACACCGTGATGAGCCGCCCGTCGCCGGGGTCGAAGTAGAGGTGATTCTCCTCGGGGCGGCCGAGATTGGGCTGCTCGAATAGCAGTGGCATCCCCAGCAGACCCTCCCAGAAGTCGATGGCGGACTGCCGGGTGGAGCCCACGAGTGTGATGTGATGGACGCCCTGGACCTGGATGCGCTTCATGACGCGTATCACGATGGTGCGACTGGGCTGCGGCGTCAACCGGTTCAAGGGTTCTCGGGAGCCTGCGCCCGCATCAGAGCCCGCCGGGCTTCGGTGAGCGTGGAGTCCCCGGGCACGTGCGATAGCCCCCGTTCGATCGCGCGCCGGGCTCCTGCAGGATCACCCTGTGCCAGCCGCAGTCTCGCTTCGAAGATGTAGGCGCGCCGATCCGTGGGTGCCACCCGCTGCGCGTCTTCGAAGTTCTCCAATGCCTCCGCCTGACGCTCCGCGCCGAATCGCGCGACACCGAGCAGCAGCAGCGGTTCGAGCCGAGCCGGTCCCGCGGCAGCTGCCAGCACGCGCTGTGCGATGACGCCGGCGCCGTTGGCGTCCCCACGCGCCAGGAGCGCGCGTGCTCCCGCGAGCGGATCCGGTGTCGACTGGGAGCCAACGGCGGCTGGCCGTTCCGCCGCAAGCCTGCTGGAGAGCGACGACAGTCCCGCCGCTCGGACCTCGGCGAGCACGGCATCGGCGGCGGTCGGGTCGGCGGTGGCGAGACGCTGGCGCGCGCGCATCTCGGCGACCACCTCGGGCGGCCAGTCGGCGAGCGGGTTCCCGGCTTGCGGCACCACGGACAACGCGAACTGGCTCGTGATCCCGGGGTGACGACTCGCGTAGCGCCGCCCCACCTCGATCATGTCGCGCGGCGCCTGGTATTCCACGAACGGCCGCTCGTCGGTGTTCGGCTCCCCCCCCGCCGCCATCGCGCGAAGCCGAGCGCCCGAGGCCACGTAGAACCCGGCCAGCTGCTCCGGCGCCACGAGTGGGGCGCGCTGGTACTCGAACGACAGTCGAGGTGAACGCAATCGCTCGAGCGACAGCGTGCGCCCCGGTGGTGCCGCCACGAGCAGCGCGTCGGCACCCCGCCAGACGCAGAACAGATGCGCGTCGGGGAACACGGTGAGGAACGAGGAGAGCAGGCTCTTGAACGTGCGCGGCGAGAGCTCGTAGAGCTGGAGCCACTGGCAGAACACGCCGTCCGGTCGCAATCGGCCGCGGACGCGCCGGTAGAAGTCCACCGTGAAGAGGTTGTTCACGCCGGCGACCCACGGGTTCGAGGGTTCGGAGATGATGACGCCGTACTGCCCGGCCCCGTGCGCGAGCAGCGTGCGCGCATCTTCCAAGTGAAGCGTGACGCGGGGATCGTCGAGCGGGTCCTCCGAGCCCTGGTGGAAGAACCGCGACCCGGCCACGACCGCGGGCTCCAGCTCCACGATGTCGGTCGGGCCCGCTCCCGCCGCGAGCGCGGCTGCCGCGGTGACGCCGGAACCGTGTCCGACGACGAGCGTGCGAGCGCCCGAGTCCCCCATCGCTGCGGGGATCACGCCGAGAAGCACCTGCGTCAGCATGTCGCCCGTACTCGCGTCCACTTTGCCGCCCACACGCATCCACCGCTTGGTCTGATTCTTGTCGGTCGCGACCAGCACGGACGCGTTGATGCCGTCGCGGTAGTAGAGGACGCGTTGGTCGGCAGCGAGCGAGCGCGCCGGGTCACCAGTGGCGCCGGACTCGCGGAAGGTTCGGACCAGGTCGAGCGCGCTGTACGGCCGGAACGTGCCGAGCGACATGAGCAATGGCTGCCAGCGCGGGGCGAGCGCTCCCGTCAGCGCCGTCGCGATGAGCAGCGCGGCTGCGGTCGCGAGCGGGACGCGCCCCGGTCGCGACGTCCCGGGCAGGAACATCGCCACGAGCCCGGCGAGCACGGCCAGCCCCGATGCGAGCAGGACCACGCCATGCACGCCCAGGGCCGGTAGCAACAGGAACCCGGTCGCGAGCGAGCCGGCGATGGTGCCGAGCGTGTTCACCGCGTACGCGAGGCCGGTGCTCGGACCGGCGGCGCCTCGTTGGAGGAGCCGAGTGGCGAGCGGGAACGCCGCGCCCAGCAGCACGCATGGCAAGAGCAGCAGAGACGCCACCAGCGCGAGTTCTCCGGTCATGAGCCCGGCCCACGAAGCGCCGGCACGCTCCCCCAGGTCCAGCATCGTTCTCGGCAGGCCCGCATGTGCATGCAGCCCCGCTACCGACGACAGCGCGAGGCCCAGCTGGAGCAACGCGAACCACCATGCCCGGACATCGCCGCGCGCGAGGAGCGGCGCGATCGCGGCGCTGCCGAGCGTGATGCCGAGCAGGTAGACTCCGAGCACCGCGGAGAACGAATAGACGGACGAGCCGAGCACCAGGCCGAACAGCCGCACCCAAGCGAGTTGCAGAAGCAGCGCAGTGAATCCGCTCAGCGCGAACAGCGCGGCGAACACGGCGTGCGAGGACGGTTCCAACGCGGCCGGTATGGCGTCGGACGGATTGGCCTTCGTGCGCGACTCGTCGCGCTCCCCCGCGGAGCTCCACCACGCGAGCAGCGCGGCGGCCAGGTTGAGCGCCGCGGCCACGAACGTGGTGGCGGTGAGGCCCAGGACCGGGAGCAGGACGAAACCGCCGAACACCGAGCCCGCGACGGCGCCGAGCGTGTTGATCGCGTAGAGCCCCGCAAGCCCCGCGCCGACCGCGCCGCGCTCGGCGAGCGCCACCAGCACGGGCAGCGTCGCGCCCATGAGCGCGGCCGGCGGGACCAGCAGCAACAGCAGGAGCGCCACGCGGGCGAGCGCGAACGCCGCGCTCTCGCCACCGAACGTGCGATAGAGCTGGCCGACGGGAGCGTCGAGCGAGCGAAGCACCGGCAGCATGAGGACGCCGAGCACCGCCACTCCCACTTCGAGCGCGGCGTACGTCCGCGTCAGCCCCGGCCGGTTCGCGAGCCGCGCGCCGAGGAAGCGGGCGCCCAGCGCGAGGCCGCCGAGGAACGCCGCCACGACGGTGGCGACCGACTGCAGCGAGCCACCGAGCAGGTAGGCGAGCTGCTTGCTCCAGACCACCTCGTAGAGGAGCCCCGCCGCGCCCGAGAGCAGGAAGCAGACGGCCATCCAGAGCGGCAGGACACTCTTGAAGACGCGGGCGCGCGCGGGCGGGCGTGAGGGTGGCATCGTCCGCACAGTCTAGCGGCGCGCTTGCGAAGGCGCAGCCCGGCTAGCGGCTCGCAGTGCTCGAGAGCAGGGCCGGTTCCACTCCGCGTGCTCGGTTCACGATACCCGCAAACGCGC